>NZ_JAUBOY010000053.1:183-40354 GCF_036700465.1 Microcoleus sp. T3_A4
TGGGGCATCCAGTCAGATCAGTCGCCTTCAGTCCTGATGGCACCAAGATTGTCTCTGGCGGTGCTGACAGTACGGTGGGGCTGTGGGATGCCAAAACCCTCAAGCCGATTGGCAAGCCTTTGCTGGGGCATCCAGTCAGATCAGTCGCCTTCAGTCCTGATGGCACCAAGATTGTCTCTGGCGGTGCTGACAGTACGGTGCGACTGTGGGATGCCAAAACCGGACAGCCGATTGGCAAGCCTTTGCTAGGGCATCAGGCATCGGTCTATTCAGTCGCCTTCAGTCCGGATGGCACCAAGATTGTCTCTGGCAGTTACGACAAGACATTGCGGCTGTGGGATGCCAAAACCGGACAGCCGATTGGCAAGCCTTTGCTGGGGCATCAGGGTCCGGTCAATTCAGTCGCCTTCAGTGGGGATGGCACCAAGATTGTCTCTGGTAGTTTGGACGAGACGGTGCGACTGTGGGATACCAAAACCGGACAGCCGATTGGCAAGCCTTTGCTAGGGCATCAGGCATGGGTCACTTCAGTCGCCTTCAGTCCAGATGGTACCCAGATTGTCTCTGGCGGTACTGACGCCACGGTGCGGCTGTGGGGGGATATTTCGTTTGAGGGGTTATTGCATAATGCTTGTGACCAACTCCGCTATCACTCTGTCTTGGTTGAACCTGAAACCGATGTTGCCAGGGAAGCAAAGAAGACTTGTCAGCGATACAAAGATCCTTAAAAAGACAGTTTTTACCCCAATTTCTGGCTTTTCTTCCTAACTTGATTTCCTTTTTTGTATACAATCCCTAACTAATTGACTATTATGTAAGACCAAAAGCTTCAGTAGTAAGACAAAAAAACCAGTGTCTCACAGTATTCTCTTACGATATTGTGAGACAACCCCGTAAGACATCTTGGAAAGACCCCATTAAAACAAACACTACAGCTTCGGTACAGTACAACTAAAGGCTGGCTATACAAACTTTTTTTGGGATACTCAGATTTAAGGAATTAAACATCACCGCATCCAAACGGGAAAATTGTACGAATCAGCAAGAAGAGCAACAGCGAAGGTTAATAAAATGGATGAACTCGTCAAAAAAATAGCTGCTTTGGGTTGACCAGGTATCATCCTGGTAGTAACGATGGCTGCGACAGGTTTAACAGGAGCGGCTGCAATCACAGCAGCTCTAGCATTTCTAGGTGGCCCGGCTGGAATGCTCGGAGGGATTGCGGTAGTAGGTTCGACGGGAGTGATTGCAGAGGCTCTGACAAATTCGGGAGCGTTTACCATTGGTGATACGGTGTACACGGGTGAAAAGTTGGTGTATCCCCCGATTCCGTCCTTCTCTCCTGAACTGTTTGCTTACTTGAGAAACGCTGACCCCACGCAGTACAAAAACTTCAACAAGGGAGTTGCAGAGCTTCAGGAAGAGGGAGCAGTGCAGATTTTGCACTTGACTGATGAGAGTAAACGGGAACCCATTCTGACAGCCGTGGAATAACTCCAGTTTGAGGTGGTACAGTTCCGCTTGGCTCAGGAATATGGCGCAGAAACCCGTTGGGAACCTCTGCCCTTTACCGTCGCGCTTTGGGTGACAGGGGGTTGGGACGTTTTGGAAAAAGCCGGACGACTGTTCAACACGGTTGTGGTAAAACACCGTTGGGAACGCCCGGTGCTACTGTTCAAGAATCAGTGGAATGTGGAACAGGTGATGTCCGATCAACCGGAACTCGAACTCAGCCCCATCGGTTTGCCACCTGCTATGGATTAGGTCGCATTCTCCGTGCCATTGCACCTGGTGCTGCTGAAATTAAGCCCAGTCGTCCACCGAAGATTGCCGTAGTCATGGCAAGGATGTAAGACGCAGGTTGATATTTTATAAGACATACAAGCACGAAGAGTCTTACGCTCGTTTTTCTATTTGTTTGACTCATGTCCGACTATCTTGTATTACCGCCAAGAATTGTGTCTTACACTTGCTCAATAAGCGTAAGACAGCATTGGAGAAAAAACGCCCGACGCTGCCTAAGAGATCCACTCGTTAGGCAATCCCCCTTAACGCCTCTTTTTTTGAGAGCGATCGCTATTGAAAAGAAAACTTTTCAATATCACGAACCCAACTGCCACTCTCGTTATAATCGATCGCCCCGGCTTCCCACTACCTTTTTAACCAGCAATATGATGCCTCAAGTGCATGAACTCAACAAACCTGTGTGGCGTGACTTGCATAAGTCCTGTTGTAATTGAAGTCAGAAAAACAGTAAAAAAAACCCCTGCACGGTTATGCAGGGGAGAGCAAATTACGGTTTGCTAGTAGAAGTTCAATCTTGATGGAAAGACTGCTGGACTAAATCCAGAACCGCCGACTGAATCGGGCGGTGCTTCTGAGCAGGGCAGCGGCGATCGTAATTCGCCCGGAGAATCTGCGGACTGTGACCCATCGCATAAGCCAGAGAAGCAATTTCCGAGTCAGAGGCTCCCTGATCCAAAAAATGAGTCGCAAAGATATCCCGCAGCAAATGAGGAGTCAACCGCTGACCAGTCAAGCCATGAGCAGCCGTGCTGATGTAGCTAGCCATACTGTCCTCAGCAAAAGGCGTGCCGTTGTGCCGCACGAAAACCAGTTCACCAACCGGGTCGAACTGCAAGCGACCCGGCCACAAACGGCCAACCTCCTGCGAACCTGGTTTGAAAGCAGCCCCGCAAGAGCGCCAACTCCCGTCCGGTGTTTTATAGTAGCCATACAGCCAGGTTTCCAGGTAGTCGTAAAAGCATCTACCGTCAGGAAACTGCACGTTAGGAATTTCCAACGTCTGGTGTCCGTAAGTCTTCCCCGTCTTGTAAGATTCCGGTGTCATATCCTTGATCCAGCGGCCCTCCGGTGTCCTGTACAGATAACCACAATTCCGGTCGCGGTTACGACCCGTAGGCAGCGGCTGGTACAAACCGTCAGCAGGTACCTCCACAGGTCGCTTCACCGGACACTCAAGAGCCATTTTTAACTCCCTCAACTCCTGCTGCCGCCGGGGAGGAGTGTAGGTCAAACACCCCCACAGCACATAGCGCTGGAAGCTGTTAGCACTCGCCTTCAGAGACCTCCCAGTGCCACACGCCAGCTTCGGTTGGCACTCCAAGCGCAGCGGTTCGACAATTAACTTCCAAACTTCCGTCAAATCCAGCCACTTCTTATCTAGATCCGCCACCGGAGCGTGGTTTTTCAACTCCTTCGTTCCCAGTGATAGCCGTCGGCGCAGCACCTCCACAGCCGATACTTCTCTGTAATCGCTAGAGGTGATTTCATTGTGGTATTGAAACTTTGCCACCGCCAGCAGCGCACACAGGTAATTCTTACGGGTGTGGGGGCTTGTAGCACCCCGCTCTTCTATCAAAAAGTTGCAGAATTCGCAAACCCAGCGATCCACATAATCCCCAACCTTAGCAGCCATTGCTGCCGCAGCTTCCTTAGCAGCCACATACTTGAGTTCAACGGGCGGAATTAAGGTACTCAAAGACAGCTCCTCCAGCGGCACTCCCCGGTAGTGGTGGAACCAGCCCAGCAGGTGAAAGAGCAGACCAATTTGGTTACGGCAGGCTTTGGTTTTCACCGGGTCTTCTAACCGGCCTGGCCAGTGGGCTGACGTGCGGAACTTGTAGAAATGTTCAGTTTCAGCTTTTAACTTCTCTGACGCTTGTTCTGCTCGCAAGCCGTAAGGTGGCAAGGCAGAGCGGCTCGTCAGTAGCGTCTTCGCCATAATTCCATAGCCGCGACGGCGGCGACCTCCGCAGCAATCAACAGGTTTCTCAGGTAAGGTATTTCCCGGCCACCAGCCTTGCTGGCTAGACCAAGAAACAATTTCCTTAAGCCGGCAGCTATAAACCTCCTTACTACTATCCGAAGGTTGCAGTAGTTCAAAAGCTTTTTCTTGAGCTTCTAAGGCAGTTGTGAATTGCTCCACGTTTATACCTTTTTTAAAGGTCGTTGCCATGTCTATTTCAACTCGCGTGGGCTTGCGACCTTTGAAAGGCTCCAAGCCCCATCCGGGCAGAGTGTATCGGTTGATAGCCGTTTCAGTTTGAGAGATAATTTCTTGCGCTTTCTTTGCTGGGTGCTGGGTCTGAACGTGAGTAGCATAAAGACCGAGAATATCGGTCAAAGAGAGGTTCTTTTTCATTTTTATAAATGGTGGTAGAGAAAGACGGGACAAGTTTAGGTCTTGTGGAAGTGCTACGAAGCTTTGAAAAGAGGGTTTCAGAAACTGACTCTAATTCAAACAATAGCAAAAACTACAGTAAATCATAACTTTACTGTAGTTTTTCCTCTAGGTGGCGGTCGGCTGTAAGCCTTATATGGCAAGGTTTTTTGTCTTAAAAACCCGCTTGGTTTATAAATAAGTCTTTGGCTATTTATAACCTTAAAAAAGCTTAGGTAAGCCATAAGAGCTAACACCTTGCTATGCTTAGTAAGGTGGAAGCTCGACACCACACTCCAACCAATCGGCTGACTAAAACTAGCAAAGATTAGCTCTTGTGTAGTAACTAACCTTTGCAAATTAGCCTCTTTTGGCTTTTGTACTTGATAGCCAAAATACAGTTGTGTGGTTCTGGGGATAAAAAAATTCATAGTTCAATGAGCGAGGCTAAAAAAGGGCTGGATTGTCAAAGAGTTTGGGTTTCTGACTAAGGGTTACTTTGGGTTGGCAAATGAGCTGGTAAATGCTCCCGTTTTCTAGCAAATTGCTCAACAACTTCTGAGCGAGAAATACCGTGTATTTTGGCAAGAGAATCCAGTATGTTGACGGCTGTTGGCGTCAGACTAAGGGTGAAAGGTCGTTTGGTTTCGTCGTACATCTCTGGCTGATTCCGCATACTTTTGTGTTTTGGTTTAGCCATGTCGAAAGCTCCTTTTTGATGGGGTGAACAAACTTTCAATTAAATTCGAGGTAAAAATAAACACAAAAAAAGGAGTTCGCGGGAACTCCTGGTCAAGGGTGATATTTTATTTAGGTATTGGCTGTAAAGCGTTGAAGAAGCCAACGCTCGCCAGACAAGGTTATTGTCGAAATTTTAAAGAAAGTTATGAGTGCTAAGTTCAGATAGTAGGGATACTGTTTGTTAAGCAGCAACCACTGGAATTTATAAAAAATTAGCGACCTGTAGTTATTATAGCGAGCTAAATCAAAGTTACGCCAGTTTTTTAGGATTTACTTTATTATAACAAAGCGAGCCGCACCAGCTATACAAGACAAGGCGTACCGTCCTACCTTCCAAGCTTTAGGTCAAAATAAGAGCTTATTCTGATAAATCTGTAGCAACTTCAAGCCCTACGTGAGGATTTCTTTATGCCGGGTTATCAACAAGTTAAGTAATGTGGGCGTCGATTCGTTTGAACGCGAGCAATCGAGAGCTGACGCAAAACAGATATAACCAAGCGCTAGTAATTAGCGGCAACCGAGCGCTACGTTTTTCGGGATTATTTGACAACATTGCGTAGCTTACTTAGTGCTGTTGTCGGCAGGTTTATTCAAGCTCGATCGCCCTGACTTCTTCCTGGCTTTACACTAAGCGAGCTAGTGAGTAAGATTAACAAAAATACAAAAGGGGTGGCTATGTTCGATCGCACTCAAGGGTTTTTGGCTGGTATGTCGATCGCACTTTCGGTTCAGTTAAGTCAGCCAGTGGCAGCAGCCGTTCCCGTTGGCAAAGTCGTACAAACAGCACAAACTAACAGTAGCGAGGCTGCTGAAAAAGCTTCCAAAGAAGGACTACAACTCTACCAGCAAGGAACGGCCCAAGCAAAAAGAAGTGCGATCGTCAAATTTGAAGAAGCATTAAAACTGCTTCGGGCAGTAGGTGATCGCTCTGGGGAAGTTCTCACCCTCACCTGGCTCGGCGTTATTTACTCAGATTTGGGAGAAAAACAGCTTAATGAAGCTGTAACAGTTCCCCGGCATGGCTCAGGATATTGAACTATCCTGATGGAGCGGCAAGGGTTACAAATTTTATCTCTTTTTTTGTTCTCATGGCTGTTCAATCCACCTAACCCCTCTAGCTTTCGTTTATAGTTAATAATAAATGAGTTCCCTCTGTCAATCCCGGTAATGACTCTACCCATTACTTTGCTAGCCTCATTTGTCTTTCTTTCCTAGCTTAGCTGTTGATTTAGCATACTAACTATTGAAGAGCCAAAATCCATACCGTGTTTACTTCCACCACTGATTCAGCAAGCCCTAGTTATATCTACGCTTCAGCGAATATACTGATTACCTTTAATAGCTATTTTGTTATACTTCTAAAATCATTATTTACTTAATTAAAAATGGTTTCAACTCAAGACCTATTTTTCCAAACAACTTGCTACATTAATGGTCACCCAAAAAACGGAGAAGTTTTAGCTGTAGCCACCTATGTACATTGTCGCCGAATATGTTTTCAACTTGAAGGGGAAAACCGAGGAACATGGATTCCAGAATCAGCATTCGTAGGAGAAGAAATAGCACCAACACCCCCACCAGCACCAACACCCGCACCAACACCCGCACCAACACCCGCACCAACACCCGCACCAACACCCGCACCAACACCCGTACCAACACCCGCACCAACACCCGCACTATCGCCGACCAATACAACATCATCGCCACAACCCAACGAACAAATTATTCAAATAAATACTGAAGTCAATGCTAATCCTCAACTACGACAACTGAAGCAAGAATCTAATTCAAATGCTTGGAATAGTCTAGTTAATTGGATTGGTGGATCTATTTGTGAAATTAATTTTGCTGCATCTGAATCGTCTGTTAAAAGCCTAAAGCACAGCTACCGAGACAAATCTCCCTATGAAATTGCTCATGTTCTTATTGTTCACAAATCCTTACAAGCGGCTGGAGTGGATTTAGTTAGAGGAATTCCAAGAGCCGAAGCTGTTATCAGTGGGATTGCTAAGTACGATTTACCAGAAATCACCAAACTATCTGCAGAAATGGTTTATCAGATTGCTGATATTTATGGATTTAACTTACAAGATCCCGAACGAAAAATTGAAGCTTTAACAGCCTTTGGTGCAGCTTTTTTGGGAGAAAGAGCTATTGATGCAGGTATAGACTGGCTAAAGTATGGCATGATTCCCAGTAAAATAATAAGTGCTTCTGCTAAAGCCCTAATGATTTATGCAGTAGGAAATGCTGCTTGTAAGTTCTATGAAGCTAAACTTAATCAACATATTAATCCATTAACTTCGCCAACAGTTATAAATAAAATTAGGGAACAAAGTCAACATTATTTAGATAACGCTACTTCCGAAGAAGGAATCCTTGCTCTGATTTCTAGCGAAATCAATACGGCTTTGACCATAGACTATACTAGACTCAGTAGTTTACTAAAAGTGGGAGAATGGAAAAAAGCAGACCAAGAAACCTGTGACATCATAGTAAAGATAGCTAACCGTGATTTTGAGGGAAATCTGAGAATATTGCCCCGTGATGATTTACACACTATTAATCAACTTTGGTCACAGAATAGTAATGGGCATTTTGGTTTTAAGGCGCAAAAACAAATTTATTCGGATGTGTCAAAAAAAGTAGGAGATTTTGGAGAAAAGATTGGCTGGCGAGGAAAAGCAGGTTTATTCGGTGGCGTTTTTGGTTGGAAATCCTATGATGATTTAAACTTTAACTTAAAATATGCTCCTAAAGGGCATTTGCCAGCTTTTCCCTTAAATACATCTTGGTGGTACCGCTCAGGTAAAGCAACGAGGGATTTTGCCCAATCAATTTTAGAGAGAAACGATTGGTAAAGAGTGATAAATAAAGCTGCATATTTCACGGAATAAGCCTCTACCAATATGCAGCTTTCTTGTCTGTGTTTCCTTCTCCACTCGTCATTATTCAAGCAATGACTTAACGTAAGTGTTTCCCTGCCTATCCGTTTATAGAAATCGTGGCTTCCTTATTCCCTATTGATTTACCGGGGAATAAACCAGGGGCGATCGGGCTGCCCAACAAGCCGATCGCCCCTGGTTTCTTCGTGGTCAGCACCGAAAAATCGAGCAGCAGCAATATGCAAAATTATGCTTAATTATGCAAAATTATGTGCTCGCCCCTGGTTGCCTCTTCAATTCTGAAACGGAAGAGGCAACCACTGACAGAAGCTATGGGCGATCGGCCTTATTAGCTTTTGTTAGAAGTTGTTAGCTTTTATGCCTTTTCCAATTGTTGCCGGAGAACTCACAAGCTGTTTGAACTGGGCAAATTCCACCTGGCCGACGATCGCCAAAACATCGGTGGATGCAAGAAAGGCCCGCGTCGGTGGCCGCCGCAAAATCCTCCTCAATAGCTGAAGCTACGGCACGAGATGGGTAGCCGATCGCCTGTTTGATTCTATGAGCTCCGTCGTGGGCGATCGAGCTGTCGCTCAAGCCGATCGCTGCCCAGGTGTGACGGCAGCAATTGATGCCTGTGCTGCCACAACAGCAGCCACAACAGCAGGAGCAATGTGAGCAGCCGGCACAGTCGAATATCGGGTAAAAATCAAGCTCCTTGACACCTAGGATTCCCCATTCATAAGGGTGCATTATTTTTTGTTTACACGTAAAAGTCAGGTTTGTGATCACAAAAACATTGCTTGCTACCCAGAGAGAACAGCCAAAAGCAGCCTCAACAGGTTAAGACACGAACAGCACAAAAAGGCAGTAATTTGGCAGGAAATTGCAGGCGGAAAGCAGGATATTTTCAGGTAAATACAGGTAAAATGCAGCCCCTGCAAATACCTGTATTTACCTGATTTTGGACAGCAAACGCCTGATTTTGTACTGCAAATACCTGACTTTAGGACACACAAAAATTAGCTAATTTTTGTGGGGGCGGCTTCGCTCGACGGTGTGAGTCGCGAACAGGTAAGTCTGCTGGGGGCTATCGAGTTACCGCATCAAACCGATCGCCTGGTTCATTCCGTGTCAGCACGAAGGAATCAAAAAACGGGGCAACGCTCGGCAATCCGCTTGAACCGGGAAAGTTCTGCCTCGCCGACAACTGCCACAACATCGGCGGATGTGAGTTTTCCAGAGTCGATTGCATCATTCAAATCGCTCTGAACAGCAGCAGCCACAGCACGGGACTGGTAGCTGATCGCGTCTCTGATTCTCTTGGCAAACTCGCGGGCGATCGGTGAAGGGCCGACTAATTCCTAGAATTACTGGCGTTCAGTGTCGGAGAGGTCATCCCAGATTTTTGTTCGATCCGCGTGACCGTTCTGGCAGACATCTTTCATCACTGCTGCTATTTGGGCGGCGAATTCCCGATCGTTTTCGGCAATGGTGGCGCGGATGAACTCAAGACACTCGGCATGGGTGGCAGGGTCAATCACTACGGGCGATCGAGCTTGTTCCTTGGTGTCTAACATGGCTCACCTCCCTCTGCCTTCAGCACGGGCATTTGTGAGGCTTTAGGAACCGCCACTGTAATCACTTCCTGGTTCTGGAGTTCGATTTGATAATCTATCTCTCTAACGCCATAGCCAACATAAATCACCTTTCCCTTCTGTCCGTGGTGACTGTTGCCGTCCACAATGAGCACGCGGTCGCCTTCTGTAAACTCTTGGTGGTGTTCCTCTGCCACCACTTTATCGTCAGTTTTCCTCTCCGGCTTCTGTTCTGCTACCAATTCTGGTGGCGCGATCGGGAGGGCTGACTGTGCCGCCTCAGTTTCAACAGTTAAGGAGGGTAAATCGCCTGAACCTTGCGAATGCAGACCTGGATGTAGACCTGAATGTAGACCATCAAAAGGCTCGATGCTTTGCTCTGTATGCTTTGTGCTGACTGTGTAGACCTGAGAGGGGGTAACTTTCTCAGAATCGTCTTCGTTATCCTCTTCGTTGATGTTTGAATCAGCCACTGACTTGAGCGAGCTTGATATCGGCGGTAAAGTTTCAGATTCTTTTTTTTCTACAAGTTTTGAGTTTAGGTCTACATGGTCTACATAAACCTTATCTGGTAATGGTTTCAGGTCTACATCTGGGTCTACATCATGTTGACCTGGGTCAGCATTCTTGGATTGAATCAACAAATCTTCTACAGTCAAAATGTCTTGGTCGGTATCTGTCCGCAACCTCAATCCTCTGATTGCCATACCAGTCGCCGATCGCTCCTTTGATATATTTTTCCAGTCCAGAACTTCTCGACAGAGTTCTACCAAATCTGCTGAGAAATTATTTTTACCTTTGGCGCTGTACCCAGCTCGGCGACAGTAATTGTTGTAGGAGCCAAACAAGCTAGACTTAGACGCCACATAATCAGCGTCTTTCCATTCGTCTTTATCGGCTCCTATCGCCGTCTGTGCGTCGGCATCGTGAATAATGCAATCGTTAATCCAAGATGCCATTGGGTCAGCCCGCATCCGATCAGCCCAAAAAGTGCCATTAATCCCGGTTCCTTCTTGTCCCAAAATGCGTTCAATCTCGGTTACTGGGATTGATAGCAGATATTCGGTAAATGCGCTCAGCTCCGGCTCTAATTCTCGTTCGAGGTGACGGTTCCGCTTGACTGGGGTGTACTCAAATCCTTCTTGAATTATTCGCCGCTTCAACCAGGAAAGCCCGCTCGCAGGGAAACAGGGCTGATTGGAAGTAATTAGCGCAAGGCCAGAAAAACGGAAATTAACAGCCGACTTATATAACTGGCGACCGCTGATTTTACCTCCGCCGGTGAGCGATCGAAAGTTTGAAAGGTTGCCAGTATACTTCTCTTGATCGTCGAAGACTGCGAGTCGCTTAGTTTGTAACTCGGCAACCTTATCTGCTTTGGTCAAGTCTTCCAGATTCCCGATCCAGGTGTTTCGTTCTCCTACCACCATCGTGATTAGGCGAGTGTATAGACCTTTCCCAGTCCCGCCGGGGCCAGTTAGCATTAGAAATTTCTGCAAATCCGACATACCGCGCAAGCTGGCAGCGATAAAAGCTAAAAGTATGTCTTTTTTGTTCTGACTACCGTTGGTAGCCTGATCCAACCAAGCCTCAATTTTGAACCAACCAATCTTAACGGCGCTACCTCGAAATGGACGAGGCAGTGACCAAGTTAGCCGGAAACCGGGGGCGTGTTCTTGCCATTGGTTGTTTTCAACTTCTAGCACCCCATCTTCAAAGGGCAATAATTCGTGTGAGGGTCGCTCCAACCAATCAAGCTCGAATAATTTTCTTTTGAGTGAACCTAGGACATTTGTGCAGTAGGCGTTGTGCGGATCAAACCCCCGCGCCTGACACATGGTATCTATGGCGCTGAGGACATAATCGTCGTTCACCGCCGTCCAAACTCCTTTATGCCGAAGCTCGTACTTCATCCAAGATTTGTGCTCATCAGAGTAACAAAGCTGATCGCGCAAATCCTCAGCAAGTTCGGCCCCTAATACTTGTGGAGGGGGCGCTTCTTTTTTCCTCTTACCTTCGGAGTCGTCTCCACCCTCAAGATTTCTCTCCCATTCCTCAAAGCTGACTGATTTTGCCAGAATTTGCCTGAATTCCTCTATCCCTCTTCTTTGGATAAAATCATCCATACCTTTGGTTTCTCCCTCAGTACCTGGCTCCCATTGTGCAGTGATGCTGCGAACGGGAACGCCAAACTTAAGCAACTGGTGGCCGAGTTTCCGTTGCTCCCAGACGATGTTTGGGTTGGTTGCGGCGTCCGCATCGAAGGCAATGATAAATCCAAAGCCGGCACGGGCAAATTTCTCTAGAATCGGAACTAGGTAGCGTTGACCCTGCACGTCGCTAGCCTTAGAAGTCAAGCCCATGCTGATGCCGACCAAAGCAATTGTCGGTAAATTGTTACTGCATCCAGCGATCGCCTTGAATACTCCCTCGGTAATCAAGAGATAGGGATGACCGTTAATGTTGTAGCAGTGGTGTTTGAGGTTTTCTGGCTCCCAGTAATTTGGATCTGTAGGGTGTTTTGGTAAAAATCCGTCGTATTCACCAAGGGGCGATCGGTATTTGGGCGCATTTTTACCGCCCTCTGACTTCCAAGGCTTGTCCGGTTTGAACTGGAATTGTGTGGTTGCACCCAGAAACAAGATGCCCCCAGATTTCGCCGGATAACCCAAGTAAACTGGTGCTTCGTCCGTAGATACGGTTCTGCAACTGGCGAGACTCCAGTCATTCAACAGCCCCCGGTTCTCAATGTGGCTCTTGTGTTTGGCGGAAAGTTGAGAAAGAAGTAAGGCCCCTTCGGTGATGTATTGTGCAACCATTACACTCCACCTCCGATCGCAGCTTCAAAACCAACAGCAGAAAATCCACGGTTAGTTGTCGTATTTTGCGGAGAACGTGTTAAAATTAAGCCACAGCCTAGGTTTGAAGACTTTTTGAAGCCATGAAAGCGATGGGTAGTCTCAGAATTCTGGGAACCTGCGAGCGAACCGCTACAGACAGTCTCAATCGGCAAAATAACGCCAAAAGGGCGCTTTATTCTTTTTTCAATGTGTGGCATTATAGAAACAGTCGGCGCTCTTATTAGGATGCCGATCTGATAGGTGGTTAACTTTTGTCGTGCAATCTTCCCGGACAGACGACAAAAGTATTAGTCTATTTAAGATAACAAAAGAAACGCTGGAAGCCTTATGCTGCTAGCGTTTCTTCGTGTTGAAATTGCTTTTTGGCGTCTAATTCTAGGTGTCGGTCGAGATGACCGAGATAAATCCATAAAGCCTCTTCAACAAACACCGATCGCGACACTTCAAAAGATGCCGAATAATCATTCAGCGCCTGGATTAATTCTGGCGACAGTGCAAAAGAGCAACGCAATTTCCGACCTGATGGTAACATAACTGCTTTCCCAACTTCAACTCCTCAAATTATAGCCTGTGGCTTTGGCTAGTGCAATCAAAATCGAACTACCTCTATCGAGCAAATTTTTTTCAGAAAAAAAACTGGCTAGCAATCATTTTAATAACCTTCTGTAACAACTATTAAAAGCTACTCAACAAAAACCTACAACTACTATAGTAAAGCTTACAGCTACTCAACAAAAACCTACAACTACTATAGTAAAACTTGCAATTACTATAGTAAAACTTGCGATTACTATAGTAAAACTTGCGATTACTATAGTAAAACTTGCAATTACTATAGTAAAACTTGCGATTACTATAGTAAAACTTACAACTACTCAATATATCGTATGAAGTAACTTTGCTTGTGAGTAATTTCGATCCAAAACTGAAGTATAGGCAACTAAAGCATTACTTGTTCGCGTAAGTTCTGAAATTTAGCTCAAAAGTATAGTCAAGAGTTAAGAAGCTGCTCGCCCCTAAAATCCCCCAAACTCGATCAGCAGCAACTTTAGTTTTGCCCCCCACCGTTGCCACGGTTGCGAAGCTGGTTGTTGAGGTATTGCCAGAGGTCACGGATTTCTGTTTGGATAATTCGCATTTGCTCTCGCCATTCGTTGTTCTGCTGGGAAATCAGCCTCAGCGCTTCTTGATGGCTCCCAATTGCTGAAGTTAAGCCCTCAAAACGTTGTGTCAGTCGGTCAAGCCGCTCGGTCAGGCGATCGATAGCAGTAGTGTTGGCAGAAGTTTGAGCTTCCAGCCGGGTCAGAGCCTCGGTGTTTGCCTGCTGCTGAATGGCTGTGGTTGCAAGGATTGCTTCTATTCGGTCTAGCCGCTCATTGGAACTGTTCATTTACTTCTTTGTAATAAAGGTCAAGGAATGGCAGTCGGTAGGGTTGGGGTTGAATTGTGAAAATTTAATGCTAGACGGTTGCGAGACATTAACTAGCTTCTTTATTTCCCTTGCCCTGCTTGGTTTTTGCTGCTGATGCGGGTTGGCTTTCTGTGGGCTGGGTGTTGTCAGGGCGATCAACGCGATCGGCTCCCTTTCTCTCTATCAGTGCTTTTTTGACCAACACGAGAACCAGTTGCGGGATAGTGCGAAATTCAGAATCAGCCCAATCCTTCAATTCTTGATACTCGTCAAAGTCGAAACTGATGGTAGTTCTCGGTCTTTTGGTTGCCATTGGTTTGCAGATGTCTATATCGACATTATCCGCAATTGTCTACCACAGCTCCCATTTGTGTAAGGGTACATCACTCTTGACAAGTGATGTACTTGTAGATTAGTATAGCACTCATAGACGCAACAGAGCCAGCCACGGACGCAAAACGGTTCGCCGTACATCCCCGCGAGGTTGCCCGAAAACTGGCTCTAAAAGCGCCCCAGACCCTTACGCCATATGGCACAAACTGAACCATGCAAACTGAATATAGGCCCGCCACATCTGGCGGAATTCAACAACACCGCGCCGCAGTGCGGACACAACTGGCAATCGACCCAGGCAATCGTTTTACAAAATGGATTGAGTGTCAGACAGTGCGGTCAATTCCGTCTTACGTTAAGGAATTAGCCGACTGGGAAGAGGGCGGAAGTGATGCCCACA
Organism: Microcoleus sp. T3_A4; assembly: GCF_036700465.1. Lineage (NCBI taxonomy): Bacteria > Bacillati > Cyanobacteriota > Cyanophyceae > Oscillatoriales > Microcoleaceae > Microcoleus > Microcoleus sp. T3_A4. The sequence goes on from NZ_JAUBOY010000053.1 coordinate 14,599, forward strand.
GTTACGAAATCGAATTTTCTGGCCGCCGTTACCTAGTCGGCAGACTTGCTCAACTAATGGGCGGTCTGCCTGCTTTTGAAGGTGGTAAAGCAGAGTTGGCACACTTGCTGATTTTGCCCGCGCTTGCTTCGGACAGTCCCCAGCGGATTGAGCGCTTGGTAATTCCTACCCCTGACAGCCGGAATCAGCAGACGATCGCCAAGTTGAAACAGTTAGAAACCACGATCGAATTTTCTGTCAACGGTCATGAATGCTTGTCAACAATTCGCTCTGTTGTTGCGGTTGACGAGTGCCGTGGGGCTTATGACTTTGCGCTCAGCCGCCAGATGTGGCGGTATCCCCAAAACCCGAACGGCATCCTTGATATCGGCGGTGGAACTGCGATCGCCCGTCTTTTTGCACCCGGCGGTGCTCTTCTGCGGGACGCTGATATCGTCTTACCGGGAACGTCTTACGTTGCCCAACGGATAGCGGCCGCAATCTTGCCCCGACTTGGCAGTACCGCAGATGCTGGCTTAATCATGGATGCAGTCGCAGCAGGTCATTGCAAATACGGCAGCACTGACATTGATTTCTCTCAGGAGTTTGTCGCTGTCCGCGATGCCTGGATTTTAGATATTCGCACCAAGCTCAAGTCGAATTGGGCGAAGTATTTGCCTAGTTTGGGTGAGTTGGTAATTATTGGCGGTTCTGCCAGCCTCTTGCAGTCCATGTGTGAGGCATCCAAGGGGCGCTTTAAAGTTGCGCCAAAACCCCAATTTTTTAATCTGTACGGTTTACAAAAGGAGGGTAATTAATATGGCTCAAATTCGGGCAGTCATGCCCACAAAATTTGTACCACTCGCTGATGAACTACTTAATGTGACTGGGGTTGCCGATTATTCCACATTAATTACCCTGTTGCTTTCACGATACGGCAATCACCTAAAAAGCACTTGGCAGATTGACAATTCACTACCATCTGCACCAGCAATTGCTCAGCCGATTGCAGAAACATCAACAGCACCCGAACCGTTCACACAATTGGAGTTTTAATCAAATGGTACGCATCATCAACGGCGTTGTTTTTGAAGATGGCAAACCCGGTAAGCGGGTCATCAATACTCAGGGCGGTAATTACGTCGAAAAGATTGAGGGAGATTTCATTGCAGGCACGGTTATCAATCACTCAACGCCAACCCCTCAGCGCAAGGATTTATCTAAGGACTGTGAGGCGATCGACGTTAAATCGGAGGAAGTTCAGTGATGCTTGATGATGATAACTTCGAGAAAAGTGCAACCAAGATAATGATTGGCGGTGCGCTTGTGGCTGGCACTCTAATTTTTGCAGTCGGTTACGACACAGGCTATCAGTCTGGAGCAAAACGAGTCCCGGAGCCGACAATTATTCACGGAAACGTCACAATTAACAACAGCATTAATTTGAATTCAAACGATGCTGGAAGTGTAACCAAACAGGAGGAAAAAAGATGATAACCGATGAAGATTTAACCCCGATCGACCTCTCCGACTTCTGGGAAGACACCGACACCGACACTGACACCGACGACGCCCCCACCTTCCAGACAATCGAGCCTGACTACATCAAGCGCCATATCGATCGCATTCCCGTTTATGGCGACGATTCTCGGTATCGGCTGGCATCCCATTTAGATATGTTCGAGAATCTCAGTCCAGACGGCACTCTAACCCCGGAGCAACGGCAAGCTGTTGATAGTTTCGCGATCGGCTACCAGTATCAAGCCGAGGCTGAGCCTGACTCCGAGATGGACTTCCCTGAGTGCCAATATGTATTGCTGGGTCTTGATTTTGGAACGGCGATCGAACTCGGAGACAGTTGGCGGCGGGGCGAATTTTTGCCAGATATCGGGCATCCTGCGAGCGATCGACTAAGTGACCGACTCAACCAAATGACAAACCGACGGGACGCTCTGGACAAGTAACCCGCCGGCCTGTAAACCTCTCCTAGCTTGCGCTGGGAGAGTTCTATCTAAGGAGATTGTACTATGGATTTTGGACGCAACGACAGCAGTAGCATAGCGATACGCAATCCCGCAGCCGGACACAGCCCCTATGTTGACGAAAAAGCGGGAGATTGGGCTGACACAGAGGCTGACATTCTTTCGTACTTGTCGGATGTCACGAAGCTTGAAGCGATGGCAGATAAAGCTGCTAACGCCGAACAGCTTGCCCTAGTTTTGGAGCCGTTTTTGGATAATGCTGAAACCTATCTGGAAGCGCTGGGAAAAATCGCTGATGGACAGGTTACTTGGACGGAAATTCGGAAGAAATTCGGCTCCAAAGTCGGGAATGCCATCGCTAAAATCCGCAAGCTCAATGCGGAATTCGGCTCGGAGATGGAGCAATTAGATGCCAAAGACCGAGCAGCGATGCTCAAGATTGAAACCAAGCGACAGCACGGACTAGCCGAGATTGCTTCCGAACTTACAGGTGACTTACAGGCCGAGCTGTGGCGACACGAGAACAAGATGGAAGCTATCGCAAACAGGGGTGAGGTGGCGGAAAAGCGTCAAACCATCCAAGAATCGCTCCGAGAACGCCGACAGAAGCTGCTCAGTCGCGCAACAGTCGGCTCGGATAAAGGGATTCAGGAGAAAGTGCCAGTGACTATTGGATCTGCCAGCAACAACAGCGCCAGCGTGTCGGCAACTGGTACGCCTAGAGGATTTGGGGGCTGGTTTGCGAATGTAATGAATTTCAACAACCGTTAAAAGAGAGGGGACTATGCACGAAGGTTTTATCGGGGCAAGTCCCCTTTCTTTTATGGGAGGGGGCCAACAAAAACAGCAACAACAACAGCAATATCAAGTTACAGCAGCACCAACAATTGACCAACCGCAACCAGAGGAAACCAACGCCGAGCGCCACTACCGGGACGCTGCTAATTTCTGTGAAGTCATCACACCCACAGCGCTTGGTTCAGCAGTGGTTTTTATGTTCCATTCGATGCAAGTCGCCGGCGGGTCAATTGTTGCAATTGGCATCTATCAAATTTATTTAGCAGCCAAACTCACCGGGCAATCGCAGCATCGCTTGCCTACTGCAATTGTCGGCCTCGGAGTGACTATTGGCATGGTTGCCAGCCTTGCCGAACCAATAGCTGAATTGCAGCAAGCAAGTGATGCAAAAACACGTCTAGCGACAGGAATTAAAGAAATCCAAACGGCGAGAAAACCCACTCCCAACAACTTTGACTACTTGCCATCAGTTGCGCTTGTCGCCATCGTTTTTTGCCTAATCTTCAAAGTCAAAGGAGCAAACAAGTAATGGCTCTGACAACCAAACACGCTCTATTGCTTAAATCTAATCGTGCGCTGCTGCTGACTTTTGAAGGACTCCCAATTGCGGGTAAGTTGTCGGCAGTTGCTCTGGCACTCGTACTGGGAGTATATGGCGGCATAAACGCGCTCAAAGGGACGGCAAGCGATACGGTACAAGTTTGCATCCGTAACAACAAACAAGCACTGCAATGCGCTGACAAGGCAGGCAAACCCTACATCATGACCGAGTACCACGCACAGCAGTGGAAAGCAAACGGCGTCCCCGGTGAGGTAGTTTTCCGCAACACAACACCTGCAACCAATCCACATAAAGCATTGTGGATGCTACTTTCTGCTGGCAGTTTTGGTGTTGCAGGTGTTGGCTTGAGAAGCCTGCAAAACTCCGAGCGACAGCTTGCAAACTATGAAATTCTGGTAGAGAAGCGGGACTTGGCAAAAGGTCAACTGGCTGCTCGTACCGAGTTGCTGGAAGATTACCGCACCATGAGGATTAAAGAAGTGCAGGCTGAGGGCGATGTGGAAGCCACTGCCAACGATTGCGCTGTGGTTCTCAAGCAGTGTGAAGTTTTGGGTGAAGCCGACATCCGCATTGCTCAAATGGAAGCTGAGGAAGCAGTTTTTGAGGCTGAAACTGCGGGTTTGCCAGAAGACAAAAAGCGAGAATATATTGCCTTTTTGCGGAACCAAAAAACTCCCTTTCAGTTTCAGTTGACCGGGACACAAACATTTGACGGTATCAACAACCCTGGCGACAAAGTAGAATCTGGTTCGGCACGAGTGATTGAGCCAAACTCTAACCTTGAGATAGCTCGGCAAATAGCAGCCAAAGTTTTGAATTCGTTAGCGGGAATCAATACCTCAATCTTTCTGGCAGGCCCGACTCGCACCGGGAAAACCCGCACTCTACACAAGTGGCTGCGGGACACAAAGACGCGCTTTCCGCAGGCTGAAATCTACGTCATCGCCCAAAAATACGAAGATTTTCCCGGCGTTCCTCGCAGCCGAATTATGATATTTGACCCGCTACTCCCAGAGCAATCAATGAAGTTTCTGGATGAAGTATACGAGAAATTGCAGAGTCGAAAATCGAAGCCAGCGACCGAAGAAACATACCGCAATCGCCCAATTAAATTAATCCTCGAAGATTGGTTTGCGACTCACCAATGCCTGTCTCAAAAGAGAAATGCTGCTATCTGGGAAGACAAGGCTTCTAAGCTGGGAAGTATAGCCACCGTTGGGGGTCAGTATAATGTCGGCTACTTCATTTGTACTCAAACTTTCAACATCGCATCTAGTGGGGTTGCTGACTCAAATATTCGCCTTAACTTAGCGTTATTGGCGCAAGGTTTGGTACGCACTACAAGCGACGGCGAGGAACAAGGGTCTTATGGTGTAATTGAGCAAATGCTCAACAACTCAAATGTAATTGCCAGCAAGGAAACACGGGATAGACTAACAGCGGAATTGAGCTTGTTAATCCCTGACTCAATGACCGAGCAAACTCCAATTATCTTTTCTACAATTGGCAATCCAGTATTAGGTCTGATGCCCAAAATTGACTTGAGCGAACCATGGATTGATAATGCTTTTGACAGGTCATCTGAGGCACACAAAAGCTCCCAAAAACCACAACTACCTGACGCTGAATACTGGGAGCGGATTTACGATTTGGAGTTCAATTTGGGCGATAAAAAGCCGTCTGACAGTCAGGACGATGACAGCGAGTTGTCAGGAAATGAGGGTCAGTCAGGAGAGCTGGAAGCCTTGTCAGGAGAGCTGGAAGCTTTTGCGGATAAGGAGTCAGGCGAAACAGCCCGGTTTACGTGGACTGTCCGACGGTTCGCGCAAATGTACCCTAACCTGCCTCCTGAGCAATTATTTCTGTCAGTGTCAGAGGCTGCGAAACAAGGGCAAAAACCTAGAGATATTATTAGGTCAATCCTGAAATGTGGCGAGAAAAAAGGTCATGCAACTCGCAGTTATTCACAGCACGGGAAAACACTGCTCGTGTGGCTGATTGAGAATTACGATGATAGCGAAATTGCACAGTTACCACAGATTCAAGAATTCTTACAAAGTGAAAAGGAGTAACTGAGATGACTAGCACTTACTTAATCTCAGTGCATCCCAGATGGGCTTCTAGTTTCTTTCTCAACCGCAATCCCAAAACAATCGAACTCCGAAAAGGCAGCTTTGGAGCATCTCTGAAACCGGGCGATCGTATTGTGATTTACGCCACCTTGCCGACTGCTAAACTGCTAGGAATTGTCCGGGTTTTGAAGCGTGAATTATTGTCGATTGATCGGCTCTGGGAGCAATCCCAACATGGCAAACTGGCAAGGGTATCAGAAGCGCAATTCAATGCTTACTATGCGAGTCAAGAGTCCGGTGTTGGTGTTTGGGTTGGCGCTGTCCAACTCTTGCCCAGTCCGATCGCACTTTTTCGACTTCGCCAGAACTGGGGCGATCGCTGGCAGCCACCGCAGCAGATTCAACAATTAACCGACGATCAGATGGCAGCACTGAACATCGCACACGCTCACATCGCTCACTAAACTAACCGAGCGCTACTGTGTTAGAGGCGATTTGACAGAAACAAACGAACTAGCGACGGGAGAGAGAATGACAAATCACGAATTTCATTTTGAATTTATCAACGGCCAACATCATTATCAAAGTGGTGGAAAAAAAGAAGATTTGCAATCTCCCGCTTCTCGTGCCGGCTATGAAGCGGAAAGATTTCAGCACGAGAAAAAAACAAAAAAGTGCGAATCGAATTAGCCGATCGCCAAAACTCCTGAAGCCGTTTATAGTGTTGGTAATTGGGGCAAAGACTCATTGCCAATTACCAATTGCAAATTACCCATCGTGTAAAAAAAGCCCTCTGACATTTCCGCCGGGGGCTTTTTTTTGGGGCGATCGGGCGATCGACCTTCTAATCTTCTGTTGCTTCCAGAATCTCCCTAAGCTTCGACATAGTATTTTTGGGTAGCTTGGTGTCTTTTGGCAGGAGCGTCCTAAAGAAGTTCATGACTTCCCCAGCTTTATCGGATAAGTCGATCGCTGGTGCTGAATTCTGTTCGACTTCATCCAATCGTTTTTGCAGGTCGGAAAGTTGGGCCTCGACTTGCTGGCGATCGGCGCGTTCTGTGTCAAGTTGCGATCGTAATTCTGCTAGCTGCTGTTCGGCGGCTGTGAGTTGCAGGTTGGTGGTGTCTAATTCCTGGCTAGCAATTGCTAGTTGCTCTTGAGCTTGTTTTAATTCTTCTTGAGTTTGTTTGAGTTCTTCTTGAGTTTGTTGAAGCTGCTGCCTGAGCGATTCCTCTTCGTTGCGATCGCTCAGGCGGCCAACTCCCCCAACTCGGCCCTCAGTTGCGCGATCGCGCTTGCCTGCGATGCCTTGATATTTGCTATCTCTGACAGCAGAGGCTGTGTCTTACGCTCAATGATTTCGGCAATACGCTCATCTAAGTTGTCTGACAGATGCTGTCTTACTTTTGCAGGTTCGCGTAAGATAACAGAGCCATCAGATAACGCCCCGATATTTAATCGCAAAACTTCCATCAAAATTTTAGAGCGATCACACCCATGCGGAGTTTTTGCAGGATAGCGTTCTCTCCCTAGTTTGTCGATTGCTTCAAGTAAATCCGCATCGCAGCGGAAGGTGACGGATTTCTTTTCTGTCATACATTTCCCTCGTGTTTTATGATGTCTTACTTAAGAATAAGACCTCACTTGACTTTTGGTAAGACGTATAAGTACAAATAGTCTTACCTTTGTTTGAAATTTGTCTTATTGATGTTGTACAATAATGTCTTACTACGTCTGGAAGAATGTCAGACTAACTGTGATAACGTAAGAGATTATTGTAAGACGAAACCATACGGCACATATTACAGCGAACCTAAAAAAATGAATAACCTCGATACCAGCCTGATAGAAACCGCGCTGTTAGCTAACAAATGACTCAGGCTAGACTGTAAGACGTATAAATACAAGTCTTACCTTTGTTTGAAATTTGTCTTATTGATGTTGTACAATAATGTCTTACTACGTCTGGAAAAATGTCAGACTAACTGTGATAACGTAAGAAATTATTGTAAGACAAAGCACTAGGCTTACCAAGAAACTAATGCTGTCGATCGTCCAGGTCAAACGTATAAAATCGGATATCCCAGCCTGCAACGAAGATCGAAACGAACTAGAAATTGCTGGTTCGCTCACTCTGGTGAGCGGTGGCTTCGTAACTCCCCTAGTCGTGAAGCTTGGCTGGCGACGGATTCCGAGTAGTTAGCGGTCACGGACAATATCACGCCGCAGGGAAAGGCCCGGCGGTAAAACCCACGGGCCGGCGAGACGATACCCGCGATCGTGCTTGAATCCGAAAATCAAGCGACAGCCTCAGCCATGCTTAAGATGTTGAAGTTCGCGGCATAAACCAGATCGCGCCCCATCCCTATAACTGGATGGGGTTTTTAAAATTTTTGAGAAGAGTGATAATTAAAAGGATTAAGCCCATGAACAACAGCAACGACGACCTTGAATCCCTGATCCGCTCTGCTAGCCCGGATGGCCACAGAAGCGAATTGATTCCTGTCACCATTACTCCTGAGATGGCCAAAGGATACCTCTGTTTTGGAGTCGAACAGGAACGGGAGATTGACCAGGCTGTGACTGAAGATTATGCCCAGACGATGCTAGATGGCGAGTGGAAAGCTGGCTCGGTACTGATTTTCTCTGAAAATTACAAAATTATTGATGGCTATTACCGATTAGCAGCAGTTGCCCAGTCAGGAGTGCCCGTGGAATTTTATCTTGTCAGGGGAGTGCCTCTCAATCTCTAATCCCAGTTGCCCCATCCACACAAAAATGGATGGGGCCCCTTTTTACCCTGTAGCCATCGTAAATCTTCGTTATCAATAACAAAAAATCATGAAAGCAGAACTGTCGATTGCCAGCCTGGAAGCTTCCCTCGATGCCAAAATTGAAAGATATTTCGATACTCTAGATACCGACCCAGACGTGCTCAAACAATTACTCGCCGACAAGCGCTCCGAAAATACTCGCCGCGCCTACGAGAGGGACGTGAATGACTTTTTAGTAACTATGACGGGGATGCCCGCCTTGCCTGATAACGTTTTGGAGTTTTTGCACCTTGAGGAACGGCAAGCAGTTTCGGTGGTTTTGAAGTACAAAGCTAAGCTGATCGACAAGGGACTCAAGGAAGCGACTGTTAATCGGCGGCTGGCGGCTGTTAAATCGTTGGTGGAAATGGGTCGCAAGCTCGGCGTGTGTCATTACAGTTTGGAGGATATCAAGGGGGAGAAAATTGTCGGCTACCGAGATACGACGGGCGTTGATACTAAGACTTTTGAGCGGATTTTGCAGCAGTGCGATCTGGCAACGAAAGCTGGGAAGCGGGACTATGCTTTGTTGCGCTTGCTGTGGGGTAATGCTTTGCGACGAAACGAAATCAGTCAGTTGAGTGTTTGTGACTTTGACCCGATCGGTAAGACTTTGCGGATTCTTGGCAAGGGACGCGGTACGCAAGCTGAGACGATAGATTTGGGTTCTGCGACAGTGCAGGCGATCGCCGATTGGTTGGAGGAAAGGGGAAGTTGCGCGCCCGATAGCCCGCTTTTTATAGCACTTGACTCCGCTCACAGCGGACACAGACTTAGCGGCGACGGTATCTGCAAGATGGTTGTCCGTTATAGCGAAAAGGCTGGTATCAAAAAACAGATGTCCCCCCACCGCATCAGACACAGCGCTATCACAGCGGCGCTGGACGCAACAGATGGGGATGTGCGGAAAGTTCAGAAACTCAGCAGGCACAGGAATTTGAATACCTTGATGGTGTACGACGATAATCGCAGCCGCGACCAAGGGGCCGTTACCGACTTACTGGATGGGATGTTTTGAGCCAAGGAAAATCCCCCAACTTTCAGACAGTTGAGGGATTTTGGTTGTGGCAATTGTCGGCAAGTGTGATCGCATTTGCCGACCGCGAACAGAATACCAACCGCTCTTGTCGGCCAAATAATTTTAGGTTTTAAATTCAGATTTTAGATTTTGACAGTGCAGTTGCTGTGCAAACCGCGCAAAAACAGGAATCAACAGGAATCAACAGGAATCAAAGTGTGTCAAGTTTCAATCCCTGATAGGGCTTTAGGTTTTGGGTGACAGTTTGCAGTAACGCAGTAAGTAATGAAGGAGTTTCAATCCCTGATAGGGTTTTAAGTTTTTGTGGCTTAACGCCATAGAAATTATCTCAGCACATCTCCGGGATGAACCGGGGTATAGATTTTTAATTCCTTTTTGGGGTTTACTCTTCAATCATCTCCAAAATCGCTTCGATGTCTGCGAGCGAGGCGGTTGATTTCTTGTGCTTGGCTTTCAGTCTGTTTAGTAGGTCAGCAGCCTCTGGTAGCTCAATTTCAGGGGGTGGGGTATGGTACAGTTCAATCCTCATGTCACTCACTAAATTCTGTAAGCGCCTATTCTCAGCCTTTAACCATGCCACTTCCTCGGCTCCAATCATTGTGTCATGCGATTGAGATTGTTTATTTTCTACTTCGGAACCACCACATCTATTTGCTGTGTCACGCGGTTCGATTTTTTTGTCCAGTTGTCGGGCATAATCTAGAGTAGCGTTAGCCAGGGCGATCGGAACTCGAATGGTGCGAGTTGGGCCACTCTGCCAAGCAGCTTTAAAACGGGAATCTTTGATTGAGTCTTCATGTCCTTTAGGGTTTGGCATAACAAGCAAATCCCGTGTGTCAAGCGTTTCATTTACTATAACAGTAACGTTAAATCGTGTCAAGCGCGTGACACACGGCTTTTTATTGTTGCCAAGAACTAGGAGGGTGGCGGCTATTTTTCCGACGGTCTTCTAATTTTTTTTCGCTTCGACAAAGACTTAACAGCCCGTCGGAAAAATCCCGCTGGGGGTTTAGGCGGGAAAACCACACTTTCAAGGTTCCTGGGAAAGAAGATTAGTTACTTCTTCGGCTGCTGATAAAGCTTGTTCCCGCATAGCTTGTAGCATTGGATCAGTTTCAATTCTAGGTTCCCATAAAGCTATTACCATCGCATAAAAAGCATCATTTGGTAAATTAACGTTTTTCTGGCGGATGTTCTTGACTTCATGCCTTATAAAATGCCGAACTGCGTCAGAGAAAAAATGACCTCTAATATGAAATCTCGGTTTCACTGTGCCTACTTCTGTAGCCATTTCATTAAACTCTTGCCTAGGTAGGTTAAGGTCTTGAATAAAACACTCTATTTTATTGGTATCGAAATCCGGATTATCTTCCTCGATTAGGAAGCGCTTACAACTATGTCCAACACATTTCTTTTGAAGATTATTTTTCTCAATTGTTAAATCAGCTACCATTAAAGAATGCGTAGCTTGGTCAAAGTGGCTTAACCAGTAATTTACTTTAAGGATTTCATATTCTGTATCGTAAGATAAATTTCTAATCGCAGATACTATGACAAAAGGACACAATATCAAATTCTCAATACTATGAGACTTAGTTTCTATAATTCTTGAATGTTGATGTAGGGAATTTAGTAGAAAGCTATAATCACTATCGATTGCTACAGCAAAGTGAAGTTCATCCGATAGAACTTCATTGGATAGAAGTTGATCTATATAAGGCTGAACTTGCGGTCGCCCGCCCGGTCGCTTAAACCTCCTTTTGTATCCATTTATTTCAGCAGGAAAGAATTTGCTCCAGAATACCTCGTCGTCTTGACCCTCGACTATTACAAGGTAAAACCCACGATAGAATAAAGAGGTATTTCTAATACCCGACGAGGTTCTAGTTAACATTGGTTACAATGACTTTTTGCATATCAATTACATTCTCACTAAAGTCAGCCACTATGTCAGGAGAATGGGTAGCGACTATCAATTGAGCATTTTTATTCAAATCCCTGAGAGTCTTCAAAAGCTTCTCTTGCCAAATAACATGAAGCGATAATTCTGGTTCATCTGCAATAAAGATTAGACTTTTTTCTTCCTGTAAAATAACTTCCATAAATTGAATAACTAATTGTTTCTCTCCAGAAGAAAGACTAGACCAAGGAAAACTCTCATCATTCACACCTTCCAAAGAAAAAGACAATACACTTTCCTTATTATCATACTGAAATTTTTTGTTGGTCATAAAACTCTGGAGTGTATCAAAAAATTTTTGGCGAGGTTCTAAAATCTTCCTTTTATCTTCCTCTGACTTATTAGATGCATCAATTACTTTATTAGTTCGATATATTAATGGAAGAGCAAAAACCTTATCAACAGGAATAGGAGTTTTATCATTCAATGCTTTATTCAATTCTTGGAAAGCCTCTCTCAATTTATTAATATGTTTGGTGATTTCCTCATTTTTCTCTGTAACTCCCAGTTCTGTAAAAGCCTTAGATAGCTTGTCTTTTTGCTTGTCAAGATCCATTTTTGAGACTTCATCTAATTTTTGAGTATTGAATTCATCAAATTCTTCCTTATAAAGTAATGAGCCTAAAGCTTCTTGCTGAAATAATGTAGATCGCTCGTTCAGTTGAGTTTCAAGCTTCAGTTGATATCTAGAAAAACGTTCAAATAGTTGTTCTAGACGTTCATCAACAGCAGTAAGTCTTTGGCGAGTATCTGCTTCAAAACTTTCGCTAGATACCTGACGATTAACTGAGATTTGAGAAATCTCTACTAAACCTGAAATTTCCTGTTTTAATTTTGAATATTGACGGCGAGCTGTAGGTGAGAGGAAGCGAATATAAATTTCTCTCTCACTTATGGGTCTTTTAAAGCGAGCATCTGGACTTAAAGGAACACTATAAGTATTAGTATCTACATGGTATGTATAAACATTAAAGGGGGAGGAAGAAGAGTCTCCTTGAGTATTAATTACAGTAATTTTTTTGCTAGACTCTTCATAGGGATCTACTAAATTTATAGTTATTTCTTCAAACTGAAGAGAGTTAAGCTGGAATAGATCAACCGTTAAAACTGCTGAAATTAAATTAATAAATGTCGTTTTTCCTGTACCATTTAATCCAATAAAAATTGTAACATCTGTGAAAAATGACGCAGTAGCTGTTGTACGCCCCCAAAAACCCTTCACTTCGACATTTTTAATAAACATAAATTAATAATGGTAATTACCTAACGTAAACTATTGCTAAATCAATATAATCCAACAGCTTTATGAGGAATAACTGCCATAAGGCAGGCTCTGCAAGCTGCTTTTCACCCATAATCCAAGCAAGCTAACTATGTATTCAACGTCAGATCTGCTAAATAACACGTTTATCTTTCAGTATTATCCGTCAGATCTGCTGGATAATAACCTAATTTTAAGATAAAAGCTAGAGAGTAAGGGAGTGTAAGACATAATATAAAATACGTAAGAAAATACGTAGGACAACTTAAGCTAAGGCACAGCAATATTAGCTCTAACCATTAGAGCTAATACCGTACAACGTAAATGCGGTAAGGGATTAAGCGATTTTAGTATCAATTTTTAGTATCTCAAACAGTCTTATAAATACCTAACACGTCACACCCGAAGGCTAAATCAGGATAGGAGCATATTTTGACCAGAGACTGGAACCGCTAAGTTCATTGAAAATATGAAGCGCATGACACACGGCTTCAGGTGTCCTTGCGGATGGCAGTGCGGCTATTTTTCCGACGGTCTTCTAAATGTTTTTCACTTCGGCAAAGACTTAACAGCCCGTCAAAAAGTCCCACTAGAGGTTTAAGCGAGGATAACCCCAATTTTCCCATTCACTCCAAAACCTTGTTCTAGGCGGGCATAACCTAATTTCCCAACCCAGGGCTTACAACCACTACAGCTCGGTCAGGATACAACAATTTCCCAATTTGTAACTACCTGTAAGTTACCTAATCTTATCTGTAACCGTTGGTTTCCATTCGTACCGTTTCCATAAATGGAGAAAATTGAGACAAACGGTTTCCATAAATGACTGGCACCCCCCTATCTAACCATTTCTATAAACGGATGTCTAATACTAAGCATGGTAGGCGTTGCTGGAAAAATCGGGAGGGAATGAATAGTTATCGTCTCTCATGCCAAGTTGCCTTTTTTAGCCCTATATGCTTCTACAAGCAAAACTATATTTGAGGCAGTAAGGTGCAACACGTATGCAGCTAAATATTCAGGCACCTCTATAGGTTGCGCTCCTTGACCATGACCAGATGTTTTATTGCGAACAGTGGGGACACCAGCTTCAAGAACAGAGCGTAAGCCTGATAGATGGCTTTGAAGATACTCTGGGACAAGCTTGTTTTCAAGCACGAGTTTAATAAGGTCTTTAGCAGTAGGATTCTTGGGAGCATTAGGATTCTTGGGGTAAGACCATTCACACTCCTCACAAATTATTTTCATAGCACTCTCAAAAGCCTTCAGTGCATCAACGATTGCCTCTTTGTGTTCCTTATTTCTATAATGTGCGTGAGCACTTCGGAATTCTTGCTCAGCTCCTTTAAAATGCTCACTAGAGAGTAAGCTAAGCGCGGGGACAACAACCTCAGCGTGGATGAAACCTGAATCAACACGAATGATCTGACCGTTATTGTACTGATAGCCTATTGCATGCTCACGAAAGCGACGATTTAACTCGCTAATAGCCTTCTCAGGAAGCTGAGACGTCTCTAGCTGACCTGAGTATTGAGGATTTTGCAATAATTCGGGAATAACTGTATCTATGAAGCGAAATGTAAATTCAATTAGATCGAGAAGATGCTCAACAGAAGTATCTGGATTAAGTAAAAAAAACTTACATTGCTCAAAGGGATGTTGGGACTCTCTTCCAAGATTAAACAAACCTAATTCCCTAGCCAACGAGTCATGAATTGAGCGCCACAAACGACCTGCTAATGGCTCGTAACCAAAGTATTGTTCTGCACGATAAGAACCAATAGCAGTAGACCAAATATGTACTACTTGGCGTCGAAATTCGAGTGGCAAATTTGTATACTGATATACCTCTGATTGGTTGCCACGCTCAGCAAGCTTTTTGCGCCTTGAATATAAATCGTTGGTATCCATTTTTATATGTATTTGACAGTATCCTGAATTAGTATGCACCAAGCGCGATCACACCCACGTCTCACTCATCTCTAAAGATCATAACTTGCTCCCTTCTTGGCTAACCATCGCTTACTATTGCACCAATCACTTACAATTCGCCCCACGGTATCCCTTGATCTTCTCATGCAACCGCCTATAAATCACATCTAATCAAATCGGTACTACAAACTTATCCTCAACCCAAACTGCTGCGGAAAATCGAAATTAGGGCGTTAAGTGAATCTTATTTCCCCGCCTAGGATTTGGAATCGTTACAGAGCCATTAGGATAATCACAATTTCTGGCAGTTCGGGATTTTTCTCTTGGCAATGCCATGCAATCTCATCATGGGAAGTTCGCGGAAGTAGTAGCGCAAAGTGTCGGCTAGCTTAATTTTTCTACACTAACTGTCTCTATTTCAAACTCAGTGAAAACCTTTGCCTGCTCTAACACTAACTCGATCGCAAGAGCTTGTATATCGGGCGGATAGCCATATTGCCTCAATAGACGTTTGACCATCACCTTCATTCTAGCTCGGACGCTTTCTTTGAGATTCCAGTCGATAGAAGCGTTTTTGCGTACCCGTGCTACCAGGACGATCGCCAATTCTCGCAGTTGGTCTTGTCCCATCACGTCCCGCGCACTCTGGTTTTGAGCTAGCGCATCATAAAAGGCAAGTTCATAGGGTTCTAACCCTAACTCTTCACCTCGTTGTTTAGCGGCTTGGACATCCTTAGAGAGATTAATCAGTTCTTGGATTACATCCGTGACGCTAATTACTTGGTTTTGGTAGCGTCGCAAGGAGTCTTCAAGCATTTCAGTAAGCCGGCGACTCTGGACAATGTTGGTACGGCGTTGGGCTTTGATTTCATCGCGCAACAGTTTTTTGAGCAATTCCACTGCCAGATTTTGATGTTCCATGCCTTCGACTTCTTCTAGAAATTCGTCGGAGATGATGGAGAGGTCAGGGCTTTTGATACCTGCTTCGTCGAAGATGTTGATGACGGTATTGGAGACAAGGGCTTGATCCACCACTTGCCGGATAGCAGTTTCGATTTCGGCATTGCTGAGGCTACCGTCAGTTGGTTCTAGTTTGCGGAGACTGGCTTGGATGGCTTGAAAGAAGGAGATTTTTTCAGACTGGTCGATCGCCTCTGGATGGTGCGCGGTGAGAGCATAGATTTTGGAGAGTGCGGTCACGGCATCGAGGAAACGGTCTTTAATTTGCGGGTCTGCGACATAGTTCGCCGCAGATTTGAGAATGTTGAGTTTGTCCCCGGTGTTGGCGTTGGAGTAAGGCTGATAGTTGAACCCTGCCATGATGTCTTCAACGACTTCGAGCTTGGCGAACATTAGCCCGATCGCCACCTGTTGATCGAGGGTGAGGTCGCCTTTGCCGCCGCTTTGGGAGTAAACTTTCAGGGCTTCTCTGAGTTCATTTGCCACACCCAAATAATCGACAATCAAGCCGCCTTGCTTCTCAAAGTAAACACGGTTGATGCGGGCGATCGCCTGCATCAGGTTGTGCCCCTTCATCGGCTTGTCCATATACATCGTGTGAAGGATGGGAGCATCGAACCCAGTGAGCCACATATCGCAGACGATGACGAGTTCGAGATCGTTGGTGGAGTCTTTGAGCCGTTGTGCTAAGACTTGGCGATTTTTCTTGTTGGTGTGGTGTTTTACGAGGTTGCCCTTATCAGAGGCGCTGGCAGTCATGACGACTTTGATTTTGCCGCTGTTGAGGTCATCGCTGTGCCAGTCAGGGCGGATTTTGATAATGGCATCGTAAAGATTGGCAGCTACCTGACGGCTGAGGGTGACGATCATGCCTTTGCCGCGATTGGCAGTTTGGCGGATTTCAAAGTGGGCAATGATATCGTCGGCGATGGTAGTTAGGCGTTGGGTTGAACCAACGATCGCCTCGATTCTGGTCTGTTTGGCTTTAGCTTGCTGGGTAGTGCTGAGCTCTTCAAAGCTGAGGTCTTCGTCGAGTTCGTTGAGCAGTTCTCGCCCTCGCTCATCGAGGTCTACTTTGACCAAGCGGCTTTCGTAATAGATAGGGACGGTGGCGTTATCTTTGACGGCTTGGGCTATGTCGTAGATGTCGATGTAGTCGCCAAAGATTTCGGGGGTGTTTTTGTCGGTCTGTTCAATGGGAGTGCCGGTGAAGCCGACGAAGGTGGCGTTGGGTAGGGCATCGCGGATGTATTTGGCGAAGCCGTAGCGGGTCTGTTTGCCGACGATGTTGCCTTCCTCGTCTTTGATGTTGACCTGTTTGGCTTTGAACCCGTATTGGCTGCGGTGCGCTTCATCGGCTAGGACAACGATGTTGGTGCGATCGCTAATTTGGGGATAAATCGTTTCGTCGTTTTGGGGGGAGAATTTCTGCACAGTGGTAAAGATAATGCCACCAGAATTAACGTTGAGCAGTTCTCGTACTGCCTCGCGATCACCCGCTTGTTGGGGAGATTGACGCAGCAATTGTCGGCACCCAGCGAAGGTGTCGAAGAGTTGGTCGTCAAGGTCGTTGCGGTCAGTGAGGATAACTACGGTGGGGTTAGCCAGCATCAGAACGAGTTTGCCACTGAGGAACACCATTGAGAGAGATTTGCCACTGCCCTGGGTGTGCCACAGAACCCCACCGCGATGGTTGCTTTTAGTTGCTGAAATGATGCTCTCGACGGCTAGGTTGACGGCGTAATACTGGTGATAGGCAGCCAGCTTTTTGATGGTTTGCAAGGTAACGACTTCGGTTCTAGGGTCTACGGTCTTGATTTTTTCAAAGACAGTGAAGTGGCGGATCAGGTCGAGCAGGGTGCTTTTGTTGAGCATTCCCTGAGTCAGGATTTCCAGTTCGTTGGTGTTGGGGTTGTTGTCAATGTCGCCGTTGGGGAGTTTACGTTTCCATTGGCTAAAACGGCTATAGGAAGCAGAGAGAGAGCCTGCACGGGCGGAGGTGCCATCAGAAATTACCAGCAGCGCATTATAGGTGAAGAGGCTGGGGATTTCGCGCTTGTATGTCTGTAATTGGTTAAAGGCGGCTTGCAGGTGGGTTTTGGCATTGGCGGCGTTTTTGAGTTCAATCACCACTAGGGGCAGCCCGTTGATAAAAAGAATGATGTCGGGACGGCGATCGTGGTTGTCTTCGATGACGGTGAACTGATTCACCGCTAGAAATTCGTTATTTTCGGGGTTGTCCCAGTCAATCAGCCAAAGCTTTTCCCCTTTGGTTTCGCCGTCGCGTTGATATTCAACGTTGATACCCTCAGTGAGGTAGCCGTGGAAGGTTTCGTTGTTGTCGATCAGGTCGGGACTGGCGATGTTTTGCAGTTCCCGCTGTGCTTGGTGGCGACTGTCAGAAGGAATATGGGGGTTGATTCGCGCTAGGGCTTGGGTCAGACGGTCTTTGAGCAGGACATCACCGAAGCTCTGGCGTTCTGGTTCGGCTCCTTCGGGTTCAAGGATTTTGCCGTATTTGTAGCCATAGCCGAGGGTATCGAGCAGTTCGAGGTTGTAGGTTTCGATCTGGGCTTCGGTGGTGAATTTGCTCATAAGGCCGAGGAAGGGGTTGGGTTTATTCGGTGATACATACGGAGTTTGCCGCTTATGAGTTGGGGTAGAAGCACATCGCGGGTTTTAGTTAAGGTATGGATTTGTTGTGTGTTGACTCTAAGCTTTAAAAAAAGAGGATTAATGATGTGAGAAAAATCTGAAGCCACCTTTTTTGCGGGAACCAGAAAGTCAATGTCTTTTATACTTTTTGAGTTGACCGCTGTTGCAATAGACGATGTGCTGCCTAATTTATTAAAATTAAATTGAGACAGAAACAGATAAATATATTCTGACGTTGGGGAATCGGAGGATACTTTCACATGAGCAATTGCCTCATTGGACAGCATTGAATCTGTCGTGATAGCAACACGTCCTACAGTAAGCTTAAAACTCACAATAACTGTATTTTCAGGAATTATAGGTATTCCAAACTTACTAATGGCTTCTTTGGTTAAATACTCAGAAGTTTCTAGAATATAAGTTCCACAAGAACCCATATCTCTGATTGAAACCCATTTGACATTTTTACTGTCTCTTGAAAACCATTCCGACTCTTGTCGTGGTGGAGTTCTGCCAATAGAAATGTCAAACTCCTTCCCTAATTTACCAACGCGCCAATCGGCAGGAATTTCGCCTAACTCCGATCGCACCATCTCCCCACCAGATGACTTGTAGGGCTTCCCATCTTCATTGGAAAACTCGAAATCGACGAACCAATGTTTAAATAGGGTTTGCGCGAGCGCCTCTAGCGTTTCGTTCTGTTTGCGGAGGTTTTCGATTTTGCGATCAAGATTCGCTAGTGTGTCTCCTATTTGACATTGAACTTCCAGAGGTGGCAGATCTGGTAAGTCTAGCTCTCTGATGTCACACATATTTAAATGTGTGACAGTAGAGCCTGCTGCTCTGATTTGCATCTCATGTTGAACTCCCCGAGACTGCATAAGATACAGCAAATAATGCGGATAAACTTTATCTGGATTTGGTCTAATCAAAACCGTTCTTTGACCTAAACAAGCCCTCTGCCCCTTCGGAATAATTCCTATTTCTCCGACAGGTGCTTCTCTAGCAAGTATCAAGTCGTGAGGTTGCGGTTCTAGTCTTTCTGTCCAAGCTTTATAGGTTTCTTCAGATACCTTGTTTGCGCCTCTGAAATCAATTACACCGCCCTTAATATCAGTTGTCCTAATAGAAGGAATGCCACTATCTTGGATTGGAGCTGTTTTGTGTTCACAATCAATAATATTTAAGCAAATTTGGTCTAATACCGTCATAACTCAAACCCCACCTTGGCCAATTGGGTCTTAATCTCTGCATCCAACGCTGCCGATTCCTGCATCTGCGCTGCCAATTCTGCCGTCAATGCTGACATTGTTTCATCAAAGGAAATGTCAGATTCCACCTCATCAGGAATCCCCACATACCGTCCCGGCGTTAAGACAAAATTGTGCTTCTCAATCTCCCCCAACGTTGCCGACTTGCAGAATCCCTTAATGTCCTGGTAGTTGCCGCCGTCCCGCTTCCATTCCTGATAAGTTCCCGCAATCTTCTGAATGTCGTTATCATCAAACGCCCGATTGCGCCGATTGAGCATATAGCCTAACTCTGAGGCATCAATAAACAATACCTCCCCCTTGCGATCGCGGTTTTTGTTGCCGTTCTTAGATCTACTTAAAAACCACAGACACGCTGGAATCCCCGTGTTGTAAAACAACTGCGTTGGCATCATCACAATGCAGTCCACCAAATCCGCCTTCACTAATTCCTTGCGAATCTCCCCCTCACCGCTTGTATTCGACGACAGCGACCCATTGGACAAAACAAACCCCGCCGCCCCTGTTGGAGCTAGGTGATAAAGGAAATGTTGCACCCAGGCAAAGTTGGCACTACCTACAGGTGGCGTTCCATACTGCCAGCGCCCATCTTTGCGAAGTGGATGACCCCCATCGTTTTTCTCGTCTATCCGGCCAACCCAGTCACTATCGTTAAATGGTGGGTTGGCGATGACAAAATCCGCCTTTAAATCTGGGTGAGCATCCTTAAGAAACGAACCCTCTGTATTCCAGCGAATATTCGAGCCATCAATTCCCCGAATTGCTAGGTTCATTCGACACAGTTTGTAGGTCGTTTCGTTGCTCTCTTGCCCATAGATTGAAATATCATCCAGTCGCCCCTGGTGCGCCTTTACAAATTTCTCACTCTGGACAAACATCCCTCCCGATCCACAGCAAGGGTCAAACACACGCCCCTTGTAAGGTTCCAGCATCTCTACTAACACCCGCACTACACTTTCTGGTGTATAGAATTGTCCCCCCTTCTTCCCTTCTGCCAGAGCAAACTGCCCCAAGAAATACTCATACACCTGCCCCAGCAAATCCGCTTGTCGGGAAGGAGCTACCCTTGGCTCCAGCTCCAAAATTAACTGCCCGTCCGATTCCGCCTTTACCGTCGCCAAATTGACGCTGCCGATATTGTCAATCAATCCCCCCAAAGCGATCGGGTCAAGCTTCTGTTGACCATAGACCTTCGGCAAAATCCCCTTGAGGAGTTTGGGATTTTCCCGCTCGATCGCCTCCATAGCCTCATCTACAATCTGCCCGATCGTCGGCTGCTTCGCCTGTGCCTGCAACGCCGACCACCGCGCCTCAGCAGGTACGAAAAACACATTCTCGGCTTTGTACTCATCCGGATCTTCTGGGTCAGCCCCTGCGTAGTCTCCCTCGCCTGCAATCAACTTCTCGTGTAACTGCTCAAAGGAATCGGAAATGTATTTAAGGAAAACCAATCCCAAGACAATGTGCTTATACTCTGCCGCGTCAATATTCTTTCGTAGCTTGTCAGCCGCCTTCCATAGCTTCTGCTCTAGGCTTTCCTTATTCTGGGCGTTGGTTGTCTTGTCTTTGGGCATAGCAGTCTTCAGGAGTCCAAAGTCTATTTTACCTGACCTGGTGACTTCCCGTCAGAAGCTTAATAAAATCAAGGACATAGCCCTCAAAAACGGTGAAGAATGGGATGTTATTACGCCTAATTTTCATCAAATGAGAAAAGACTTAAGGTAAAGTAGATAAGCTGGAAAACATATTGTAATAAAATTTAAGCTTTCAATCTCTACTATCCATGCTCTTATTAAGAGCTAAAGGCAACCTAGCAAAGAGTTAAAGACTAAATCCCTGAAAATTTACTAATTGTTGGCAATTGGGATTTGTTAATGTTATGCTCTTTTACATCAATCCCAACCTTTAGAAATATAGCGCTCGCTATTTTCCTAAAAGTTTGAACTGATGTATCCAACCAGCCCTCATACATTTCTAAAATTCTGACCGTCGTCTTGGCAGATTTTTCTTTGCGACTCACTACCAAGCAACGACTTTCCGATTAATACAAACGATACTGCCCTTAATCAGGAGTTTCCCCAGGAACTCCTTTTTTTTTGATCGTTTTTAGACCAGAGTGAAATGAGAGCTCGTTCCCACACCTAATAAGCAAGAAGACTTTTATATGGCAAAAAAAGGATACAAGAGTCAAAAAAATCAGCCAGAAATATATGCAGAAATCAAACAACCAGTTTCTCTGGCTTTAACCTCGACGGCTAAAGACATACTCCGCAGTTTTGCCATCACTCAGGAAATATCTCAATCTGAATTCGTTGAACGCCTTCTGAGAGAAACAAAAAGTGCTAGTGACAGACTGAGCTCTTGTGTTTATTCTCAAAAAAATACAAATTAAAACTAACGATTTTAGTGGTATTTGTGCAGGAGTTAGTTGGAAGAGTCCGCTGCAGGCAGACTCTCCCACCCTTACTTCCTTGTTTGATTATCATTATTATCCCATTATATTTATGCACAAAGAGGTATTGACAAAATCTACTGTTTTCTAAAACATATTGTGAGAGTACAACGAGTTTCATTACTTGGGCATTTCTCAGTTGTCAAAACTTCTGGCTGAGTTAGACTTGAATCAAAAATTTATAGGTAAATGAGATGGATATCGTAGCACTGATGGCTTTCCTCAACCCTTGTCTGCCTTTTTTACTCAAACTCGGCGAGAAATCAGCCGAGAGTGCTGCTGGTAAAGTTGGTGAGGATATCTGGGATAAAGCTAAGAAGATTTGGGAGAAGTTGCAACTACCAGTAGAAGCTAAGGAAGATGCAAAAATTGCGGCGCAACAGTTGGCAGCCAAGCCAGAAAGTGAGCCTCGCAAAGCGGTATTTCAGGAAGAATTGGAGACGTTGCTCAAAGAAAATCCTAGTGTAGCAGCAGCGATCGCACAAATCCTCAAAGAAGACTCAAACCGCACTTCGGGAAGTGGAATTATTCAAAATGTGGCAGGTAGCCAGAATCAGACGATTGGGACGGTTTCTGGAGGGAACGTAGTTGGCCCAATGTCCGGGGGACAAGTTTTTTACGATTTTAAGGGAAATATTGCTTCTGGTGCACCAGTTCATCAAGGTGAAGCTTCTGAAACACCGCCACCCGCTATACCTGCAACGAATACTCAACAAAAGGTTAAAACCATTCTGATTTTAGCTGCCAATCCCAAAGGGACATCACAGCTACGATTGAGTGAAGAAGTGCGAGAAATTCAATCGGGACTAAAGCGCACTCATCGCCAAGATGCTTTTGCAATCCAACAACAATGGGCTGTTCGTTCTAGAGATGTCTATCAAACATTACTTGATTACAAACCGCAGATTGTGCATTTTTCTGGACATGGTAGCGGTGCAGAAGGGTTAGTGTTAGAAAATGATGCAGGTCAGGCGCAGCTTATTAGTACCGAGGCATTATTTAACCTATTTGAATTGTTTGGTCAACAAATTGAATGTGTTGTTCTGAATGCTTGTTACTCGGAAGTCCAAGCCAAAGCGATCGCCAAACATATCCCTTATGTAATTGGGATGAATAAAGCAGTTGGCGATAAAGCCGCGATCGAGTTTGCCATTGGGTTTTACGAAGCGATCGCCTCTGGACGCTCAGTAGAGTTTGCCTATAAGCTGGGATGTACTGCAATTCAAATGGCAGGCATCCCCGAACATCTGACCCCAGTAATTGAACGAAAACTTGTCTAAATCTTTCAATCCAAAATTTAAAATCTAAAATTAATGGGCTGTTGCTCAAAGTGCATCTACCAAGCCATTTGAGAACTTATGTTGTAGTTTGAGAGCTTATGTCCCAGCCCCAAGATTCCGAGATTTCTAATTCGCCAAACCCCAATCTTCAAATTCAGCAAGACACTACAGGCGATCGCAACCAGTCGATCGGTCAGGTGTTAGGTGGCATAGTAGTAAATGTTAATGGCGGTCAAGCGATCTTTGGCGCAACTTCGAGTGAGGCAGAGAGGTCGGAAGAGAAAAAGACTCAATCTGCTATTGGTGCCAATCCTTACAGAGGATTGCTGGCATTTCAAGAAACCGATGGAGACGACTTTTTTGGGCGAGAAAAACAGATTGCTGACCTGTGGGAAAAGCTTCGCAGTTTGTATGAATCTACTGATGCGGTTCGCTTACTGCCGATTTATGGGCCTTCTGGTTCGGGAAAATCCTCATTGGCAAGGGCGGGACTCATTCCAGAACTGTCACGCAGACCGATACCTGGGTACGATAAAGCCAGAGTTGCCGTATTGGTACCGGGAACCAAACCCTTAGAAGTCAGAGTTGCCGTATTGGTGCCGGGAACCAAACCCTTAGAAGCCTTAGCAACAGTATTGGCGCGTATTGTCACTGACGATGAGACTCCGGTTGCCAAAAGTCGGGAGTTTGAGGGAGAACTCAAGCACAGTAACGAAAGCGGTGAATTTGATGGGTTGCGGCGAATTGCCAATGTCTTCCCCGATATCGCCATCTCTCCACTGATTGTGCTGGTGGATCAGTTTGAAGAAGTTTATACCCTTTGTGAAAATCAAAGTGAGAGAGATACTTTTGTTGGTAATTTGCTTTGTGCTGCCAAAGCTCAATCGAAGCAAGTAATAGTAATTGTCACGTTCCGCAGTGACTTTTTAGGGGAAACTCAGAAACATTCCCTACTGAATCGTCTGTTTACTGAACAAGGTTATCTCGCACCTGCAATGAACGAAGCAGAGTTGCGGCAGGCGATTGGTAAACCCGCAGAATTGGCGGGACATCCTTTGGATGAAGCTACTATCAATCTATTAGTTAATGATACAGAAGGACGGGAAGGAGCTTTACCCCTGCTTCAGTTTGCCCTGACTCGGATTTGGGAAGGATTGGCAGAAGGGAAACCACCTGCACAGACACTCAAAGAAATTGGCGGCGTGGGGGGCGCGTTGGCAGGAGAAGCGCAGCGCATTTATGACAAATTAAGTGTGGAGGAACAGGAAATTGCCCGACGAATATTTTTGGGATTGGTGCAATTGGGAGAGGGAACCAAAGACACCCGCCGTCGCGCTTTGTTGAATAGTTTGGTGTCGTACCAAAATCAGCCGGAACAGTTAAAACGGGTGGTTAATTTGTTTTCTGCGCCGGGAGTGCGGCTGATTACGCTCTCGGCAACGGGCAGCGACGAAACCGCAGAAGTGACCCATGAAGCTTTATTTGAGCATTGGCGAAAGTTTCAGGAATGGCTTGATGGCAGCCGGGATGATATTCGGTTTCAAAGACGGTTAGATGAGAATGCACGCTATTGGGATGAAAAAGGTCGCCCAGAGGGGAATTTGTGGCGACCGCCTGACTTGGATTTGTTGAAGAACTATCAGCAGCGATGTAGCAAGGACATGACTCCTTTGCAGATGGAGTTTTTTACAGCATCGAGGGATGCGGAGGAAAGCCGAAAAGAGAAAGAGCAAGAGCAGCAAGTATTTCAAGAGCAGGCTATTAAATTTCAGCAGCGGGCTATCAAATTCCAGAAACGGGCAATTTGGGGCTTGAGCATTGTTTCTGTTGGTGCAATCAGTTTTGCTGGTTTCGCCTTTTACCAACTGCAACAGGCACAACGCCAGCGAGTAGAACAGCTAGCAGCGACAGCAGGCTTGTCCCTTTCTACCCAAGCCGTTGAGGCCACAGTTAATGCCCTAGCTGCTGTTGGGTTGAGTCAATCTCCCTTAGTTCAGTTTCCTAATCACTCGGTTTCTCCTTCAGTCTATGGGGCAGTCTTAGACTCGGTTCGTTTACTCCAGGAGCGAAATCGATTGCAACATCAGAGTGGGGTCAATTCAGTGGCATTCAGTCCGGATGGCACCCAAATTGTCTCCAGCAGTGAGGACAAGACTTTGCGGCTGTGGGATGCCAAAACTTTAAAGCCTATTGGCAAGCCTTTGCTGGGGCATCAGGGTTGGGTTTTGTCAGTGGCATTCAGTCCGGATGGCACCCAAATTGTCTCCAGCAGTTCTGACAAGACGTTGCGGCTGTGGGATGCCAAAACCTTAAAGCCGATTGGCCAGCCTTTGCTGGGGCATCAGAGTGAGGTCTATTCAGTCGCCTTCAGTCCGGAGGGCACCCAAATTGTCTCCGGCAGTGATGACAAGACGTTGCGGCTGTGGGATGCCAAAACCTTAAAGCCGATTGGCAAGCCTTTGCTGGGGCATCAGGGTTGGGTCAGTTCAGTGGCCTTTAGTCCCGATGGCACCCAGATTGTCTCTGGCAGTAATGACAAGACGTTGCGGCTGTGGGATGCCAAAACCTTAAAGCCTATTGGCAAGCCTTTGCTGGGGCATCAGAGTTCGGTCAGTTCAGTCGCCTTTAGTCCCGATGGCACCCAAATTGTCTCTGGCAGTAGGGACAAGACGTTGCGGCTGTGGGATGCCAAAACCTTAAAGCCTATTGGCAAGCCTTTGCTGGGGCATCAGAGTTCGGT
>NZ_JAUBOY010000053.1:40454-45712 GCF_036700465.1 Microcoleus sp. T3_A4
CAGTTCAGTCGCCTTCAGTCCGGATGGCACCCAGATTGCCGCTGACAGTGATGACAACACGGTACGGCTGTGGGATGCCAAAACCTTAAAGCCTATTGGCAAGCCTTTGCTGGGGCATCAGAGTTTTGTCTCTTCAGTCGCCTTTAGTCCGGATGGCACCCAGATTGTCTCTGGCAGTGATGACAAAACGTTGCGGCTGTGGGATGCCAAAACCTTAAAGCCTATTGGCAAGCCTTTGCTGGGGCATCAGCATTGGGTTTATTCAGTCGCCTTCAGTCCCGATGGCACCCAGATTGTCTCTGGCAGTGATGACAAGACGTTGCGGCTGTGGGATGCCAAAACCTTAAAGCCCATTGGCAAGCCTTTGCTGGGGCATCAGGGTTGGGTCAATTCAGTGGCCTTCAGTCCCGATGGCACCCAAATTGTCTCTGGCAGTTACGACAACACGGTGCGGCTGTGGGATGCCAAAACCTTAAAGCCCATTGGCAAGCCTTTGCTGGGGCATCAGAGTGAGGTCTATTCAGTCGCCTTCAGTCCGGAGGGCACCCAAATTGTCTCCGGCAGTGATGACAAGACGTTGCGGCTGTGGGATGCCAAAACCTTAAAGCCGATTGGCAAGCCTTTGCTGGGGCATCAGGGTTGGGTCAGTTCAGTGGCCTTTAGTCCCGATGGCACCCAGATTGTCTCTGGCAGTAATGACAAGACGTTGCGGCTGTGGGATGCCAAAACCTTAAAGCCGATTGGCAAGCCTTTGCTGGGGCATCAGGATTGGGTTTTGTCAGTCGCCTTTAGTCCGGATGGCACCCAAATTGTCTCCGGCAGTTTAGACTACACGGTGCGGCTGTGGGATGCCAAAACCTTAAAGCCGATTGGCAAGCCTTTGCTGGGGCATCAGATTTTGGTTTTGTCAGTCGCCTTCAGTCCGGATGGCACCCAGATTGTCTCTGGCAGTGATGACAACACGGTACGGCTGTGGGATGCCAAAACCTTAAAGCCTATTGGCCAGCCTTTGCTGGGGCATCAGAGTTCGGTCATTTCAGTCGCCTTCAGTCCGGATGGCACCCAGATTGTCTCTGGCAGTAGGGACAAGACGGTGCGACTGTGGGGGGATATTTCCTTGGAGGGGTTATTGCATAGGGCTTGCAAACAACTCCGCTATCACTCTGTCTTGGTTGAACCTGAAACCGATGTTGCCAGGGAAGCAAAGAAAACTTGTCAGCGATACAAAGATCCTTAAAATGACAATTTTTACCCCAATTTCTGGCTTTTCTTCCTAACTTGATTTCCTTTTTTGTATACAATTCCTAACTAATTGACCACTATGTAAGGCCAAAAGCTTCAGTAGTAAGATAAAGAACACAGTGTCTTACGAGGTTGTCTTACAGTGTTGTGAGACAACTCCGTAAGACAGCTCGGAAAGACCCCATTAGGCGTAAGAATAGCGAAGCTGCCATAGACCGCAAAGTAGCAACTAAAACCCTCATCTGGTAAATGATTACAGGCATTTTTCCGCTTACTGTTCGTGTGTGCCTTGCAAATACTCAGTTCCCACGGCAGAGTATAACCAATACTCTGACGCGGGAAACGAAAGAACAGCGGGAACCCTTACCAGCGAAAGCTTTTAATCCAGCTCTCGACAGGCAGAAGTTTTAGTGAACAAGCTGGACTTTAGCGATATGAGTAATATTTACCTTTTTTTACGTACCTGATGTTCTCAAATAGCCTGGATCTCGATTTTAGAAAAATAAGCGCTCAAGCCCTTACCCGGCAATGGTTTTAAGTCCTACTTTGCGGTTCGTGTCAGCCTCGCTAGTTTTGTGCCGATTTAAGATATTTGTATAATTTAATCTGAATTCAATAACTGCGACAAATTACTAATTACCACAACTTATTGAGCGGATACCAAAAAAGAATGTATAGATGTTACATACAACCTCTCTAGAAGGGTTAAAGGTAACGTACCTTTAATTTCTGGAGTGTCTAATCGATTGGCTGCTGTCCAATGTGCATTTACTAATGAACGGGAAAATTTATGTCCCAGCGCCAAGAGTCCGGATTTCCAAATTCGCAAAATCCAAATCTTCAAAGTCAGCAAGACATTAAGGGCGATCGCAACCAGTCGATCGCTCAGGTATTGGGTGGCATAGTAGTATATGTTAGTGGCGGTCAAGCGATCTTTGGTGCAACTTCCAGTGAGGCAGATGGGTCGGAAGAGAAAAAGACTCAATCTGCTATCGGTGCCAATCCTTACAGAGGATTGCTGGCATTTCAAGAAACCGATGGATCTCGTTTTTTTGGACGAGAAAAACAGATTGCTGACCTGTGGGAGAAGCTTCGCAGCTTGTATGAATCTGCTAATGCGGTTCGCTTATTGCCGATTTATGGGCCTTCCGGTTCGGGAAAATCCTCATTGGCAAGGGCGGGACTCATTCCAGAACTGGCACGAAAGCCGATACCTGGGTACGATCGCGCTAGAGTTGCCGTATTAGTGCCGGGAACCAATCCCTTAGAAGCATTAGCAACTGTGCTGGCGCGCATTGTCACTAATGATGAGACTCCGGTTGCCAAAAGTCGGGAGTTTGAGGGAGAACTCAAGCACAGTAACGAAAGCGGCGAGTTTGATGGGTTGCGGCGAATTGCCAATGTCTTCCCCGATATCGCCATCTCTCCATTGATTGTACTGGTAGATCAATTTGAAGAAATTTATACCCTTTGTGAAAATCAAAGTGAAAGAGATACTTTTGTTGGTAATTTGCTTTGTGCTGCCAAAGCTCAATCGAAGCAAGTAACAGTAATCGTCACGTTCCGCAGTGACTTTTTAGGGGAAACTCAGAAACATTCCCAACTGAATCGTCTGTTTACTGAGCAAGGTTATCTCGCACCTGCAATGAACGAAGCAGAGTTGCGACAGGCGATTGGTAAACCCGCAGAATTGGCGGGACATCCTTTGGATGAAGCTACCATCAATCTATTAGTTAATGATACAGAAGGACGGGAGGGAGCTTTACCTCTGCTTCAGTTTGCCCTGACGCGGATTTGGGAAGGATTGGCAGAAGGGAAACCACCTGCACAGACGCTTAAAGAAATTGGCGGCGTGGGGGGTGCGTTGGCAGGGGAAGCACAGCGCATTTATGACAACCTCAGCCCGGAGGAACAGGAGATTGCCCGACGAGTATTTTTGGGATTGGTGCAACTGGGAGAGGGAACCAAAGACACGCGCCGTCGCGCTTTGCTGGATAGTTTGGGGTCGCACCAAAACCAGCCGGAACAGTTGAAACGGGTTGTTAACTTGTTTTCAGCGCCGGGAGTGCGGCTGATTACGCTCTCGGCAACGGGCAGCAGCGAAACCGCAGAAGTGACCCATGAAGCTTTGTTTGAGCATTGGCGGAAGTTTCAGGAATGGCTTGATGGTAGCCGGGAAGATATTCGGTTTGGGAGGCGGTTAGACGAGGACGCACGCTACTGGGATGAACAAGGTCGTCCGGAGGGGATTTTGTGGCGACCGCCTGACTTGGACTTGTTGAAGAACTATCAGCAGCGATCTGACAAGGATATGACTCCTTTGCAGATGGAGTTTTTTACAGCATCGAGGGAGGCGGAGGAAACACGGAAACGAAACCAGAAGATGACGTTTTGGGGATTGGTCATGCTTTTGGTAGGTGCAATCGGTTTTGCTGGCTCCGCCTTGTACCAACTCCAACAGGCACAACGCCAACGAGTAGAACTATTAGTCGCGACAGCAGGCTTGTCGGTTTCAAGTCAACCAGTTGATGCCACGGTTAATGCCCTGGCTGCTGTTGGGTTGAGTCAATCTTTTCTAGTTCAGTTTCCCAATCACTCGGTTTCTCCTTCAGCCTATGGGGCAGTCTTAGATTCAGTTCCGGTACTCCGGGAACGAAATCGATTGCAACATCAGAGTGCGGTCAATTCAGTCGCTTTCAGTCCGGATGGCACCCAGATTGTCTCCGGCAGTTCTGACGACATGGTGCGGCTGTGGGATGCCAAAACCCTCAAGCCCATTGGCAAGCCTTTGCTGGGGCATCAGGAGGGGGTCAATTCAGTCACCTTCAGTCCGGATGGCACCCAGATTGTCTCCGGCAGTTCTGACGACACGGTGCGGCTGTGGGATGCCAAAACCCTCAAGCCCATTGGCAAGCCTTTGCTGGGGCATCAGAGTGTGGTCATGTCAGTCGCCTTCAGTCCGGATGGCACCAAGATTGTCTCTGGCGGTGCTGACAGTACGGTGCGGCTGTGGGATGCCAAAACCCTCAAGCCCATTGGCAAGCCTTTGCTGGGGCATCTAGTCACATCAGTCGCCTTCAGTCCGGATGGCACCAAGATAGTCTCTGGCGGTGCTGACAGTACGGTGCGACTGTGGGATGCCAAAACCCTCAAGCCCATTGGCAAGCCTTTGCTGGGGCATCAGAGTAGGGTCTATTCAATCGCCTTCAGTCCGGATGGCACCAAGATTGTCTCTGGCAGTTGGGTCGAGACGGTGGTGCGGCTGTGGGATACCAAAACCGGACAGCCGATTGGCAAGCCTTTGCTAGGGCATCAGGCATCGGTCTATTCAGTCGCCTTCAGTCCGGATGGCACCAAGATTGTCTCTGGCAGTTACGACAAGACGGTGCGACTGTGGGATGCCAACACCGGACAGCCGATTGGCAAGCCTTTGCTGGGGCATCAGAGTGCGGTCAGATCAGTCGCCTTCAGTAGGGATGGCACTAAGATAGTCTCTCGCAGCGACGACAACACGGTGCGGCTTTGGGATGCCAACACCCAACCGATTGGCAGGCCTTTGCTGGGGGCTCCGGCACCGGGCTATTCAGTCGCCTTCAGTGAAGATGGCACCAGGATTGTCTCTGGCAGCTTTTACGACAATACATTGCGGCTGTGGGATGCCAAAACCGGACAGCCGATTGGCAAGCCTTTGCTAGGGCATCAGAGTGCGGTCTATTCAGTCGCCTTCAGCAGGGATGGCACCAAGATTGTCTCTGGCAGTTACGACAAGACATTGCGGCTGTGGGATGCCAAAACCGGACAGCCGATTGGCAAGCTTTTGCTGGGGCATCCAGTCAGATCAGTCGCCTTCAGTCCTGATGGCACCAAGATTGTCTCTGGCGGTGCTGACAGTACGGTGGGGCTGTGGGATGCCAAAACCCTCAAGCCGATTGGCAAGCCTTTGCTGGGGCATCCAGTCAGATCAGTCGCCTTCAGTCCTGATGGCACCAAGATTGTCTCTGGCGGTGCTGACAGTA
>NZ_JAUBOY010000053.1:45812-45907 GCF_036700465.1 Microcoleus sp. T3_A4
CGGTGCGACTGTGGGATGCCAAAACCGGACAGCCGATTGGCAAGCCTTTGCTAGGGCATCAGGCATCGGTCTATTCAGTCGCCTTCAGTCCGGAT
>NZ_JAUBOY010000054.1:0-42973 GCF_036700465.1 Microcoleus sp. T3_A4
AAACTTATATTTAACTCTGCTTGAATATATCGTGAGCTCCTGTTCTTAGTTTGCGATCGATTATTCAGCAAACCCTAATTAAGACATGATTATTTTCGCCGATTTTGCCCAACAATAGCTCAAAACCTCTGCCCTAGTATTTCTGAGTATTTATACTCATCGCAAAAGTGACACGCTCCCTAGCGAGTTTCTATTTAACGGGCGAGCGTAACTTTTGCCACGCTATGTAACTTTTGCAGGATAAACAGGGATGAGAGGGTACTCCTTTGCATGGCAATTGTTATGCAGTGATCGATTGTTTAGCAGTGAAGCCACAAAATAACGCGGACTTTTTATTTAAATTGCATATTCGAGGCGGGCGGGACGCCCACCCCACTCATTGTTTTATTGTTTTTTGACATACAATTTAAATCCACAACAGCTTATCCCAACAGAATTGTTTTCAAAATACTCCTTCTAAACTGGATTCATGTCTTTTGGTCAGCCGCGTGGCTCTGACAGCGGAACTGGGAGCCTCTCATATTTGTAAAAATACTTCTTCTGGCTCCTTCCTTCTGCCTTCTGCCTTCTGCCTTCTGCCTCTGGCCTCAAAACTCCAATTTTGGGCTTGGCTGCTTTCATTGAGATGCTCCCTACTTACGATCACTTATTCAGGCATAGAAACTGGCTGAATGTATTGAGAATTAGCGCGCACATAACAGCCTTGTCTTGTGAGCAACCAGGGTTGACCGTTCGCCATCGTAATAGCATTTGCTCCCCTGAGTTCAGCAGCAACTGTATCTTTATCCGCGCGGTAAACTTGTTGAATTGCTCCGTTTGCGGTCTTGCGACAGTTGAGTTGTCCATCTCGCGAGGTGACTCGCCAAGCAGGCCAAGTTACAAAACCATTTGTTGGACTCGACCAAGTATTAGCATTGCTAGAAGTATAGTCGCCACTTGCATTAGGACGCGGTAAAGCTTCAACTAAATTTACTTTAAATGTCTGGCCAATAGAAGGACAATTTTCTCCTGCTTTCACCTTCCAAGTAACTTCGGCTCCCAATTGGCTGCTTCTTCCAACTTGACGCCTGACAATGGCAATATCTCCAGAACAAACAATTTTTCGGCCAGGGCCGGTCGCACTGTCTTTGAAAGTCCCATTGTAATAGTAAGAGCCTGCTGCTCCTTCGGAACGGGTAATTTGAATATTGCCCAAAAATTCCCGATTGCCTACTTTGGTCAAGTAAAAACCGCTGCGATTGTTTCCTTTTTCTGACAAGTTTAAAGTAGTTTTACCGTTAGGATTAACATAAGTGGTAGCGCTAGCAGCAGCGCACCAAATTAATGACACAACTCCTGTGGATAACAAAATGGAAAGTTTTTTCACCGCAACACCTTGTATGATATGAATCTCTACTTTATTTATAGCTGTTGGTGAAAATACTTGACCAGTCGCTCAAATGAGTGACACTCATTTGAGCGACAGCGCACTCGTCTGACCCTGCGTGCCGACTATCCCCGGCATCAACTCTGCATAACTTCACCTTGCTTCAGCTCTCTTCCACTCTCTTCACTTGTATGCACTTGCATCACGATGCCTACAAGCTTCAACTTCTGACTCATTGCAGGTTCCAATAATTAGCAGCAGAATAAATTTATATACGTAAGTAAGGGGGTTCCAATCACCGCTAAATACTGTGGATTTTACGGCTACTCCCCGGTGGGTCAAGTTGCGATTACAAACACTAGGGCGATTTTTACAGGTAGCAGATTTCCAATCTAAGAATACTTGTAAAGAAATGTAAAAGCTCCTGATCGCCGATTGGTTTGACAGAAAGTACGATTTTTAAGCGGAGTCGGTAAAAAAAGTAGTCTTGATTCAGCGCAAAAATGAACTTGACCAACACAAATTAATTTGCTCGAAACTTAAATCATTGTTGAATGGATAATAAATTATGGCTGACGGTCAATTAGGAGTTATATTAAAGATGGCTCAAACCATTAATCCTCAAATTGAGAGCGCTCGACACTTTGAAATAGACTTGGCAAAATTGCGCCAACTGCCAGCAGGAACATTAGGGTGCGAAGTGGCGCGATTTCTAGACGAACAAGGCTTTGAGCCGATCGCATCGGGAGACTGGATTCAGCGAAACCACGACGTTTAACGGGTTCTGACTGGTCTTTCAGCTTCAACAGAAGATGAATTTATACTTCAAGCGTTTACTCGTGATCAAGTATTTCTTCCTTCTTGTGCGATTTTAGTGTTAGTTGGACTGATCAGCGGCAAATGCGTGATCGGACAAATTATCAAAGGCTTAAAACACGGAAAATTAGCCACTCGGTTAATTAATTGGGACGTTGCATCTGATTGGGAAACTCCTTTATATGAAGTTCGAGAAAAACTCGGAATTCTACCCTTAATTGATTAGATTTTCACTCATTACCTCATTACAAAAGTATGCAAAGCACAAGTTACAAACCGGAAATTAGCCTGAGTCCGCGGGAAAGAGCGATCGCGCAATTAGTAGCCCAAGGCCTGCCCAACAAATGTATTGCCAAAAATTTAAATATCAGTCACTGGACGGTTGCTACTTACGTGAGGAGGATTTTTATCAAACTCGGTGTTTGTTCCAGAACTGCGATGATTGCACTGCTGATCCAAGAAAATTTGCTCTGGGACTAATAAATAAGTAGGGTGCGTCAGATATTAAGAACGGGCAAGATACCCGTTCCACAAAAATTCAATCTTCTTGTGGAACGGGCAAGATGCCCGTTCTTATGTGCAAGCGTTAATTTTTTTCTATGCCGAAGCCACAGAAGGAGAAGAATTTCTCAGAAAACTCAGCAATTCTCGATTCACCGTTTGCGGCGCTTCCTGCTGAATCCAGTGACCACAGTGAGGAACTAATTTTAACTTAAACGGAGCCGTAATTAATCTGTCTAAACCTTCTACAAGTTTGTGGCTCAAAAACGCATCTTCTTCTCCCCAAAGTACCAAAGTAGGCACTGTCACAGGTTCTAATTTCTGCCCCAAATTCCAAAGCCTCTGCGGGTGAAACATCTGCCGATAATAATTGATAGCGGCGGCTAATACTCCCGGCTTTTCTAAAGCAGTCTGATAAATCTTAGTTTCCTCAGCGCTAAAAGATCCTTTGCGAACAGCTTGTCCTTGAAAAACATTGTGAACAAAATCTTTCAAGTTTTGCCGGATCAACAATTCGGGAAGGCCGGGAACCTGAAATGCCAAAACGTACCAACTGCGGCGGATTTGATCTAAATTGCTCGCCATTTCCTGCACGAATCGCTGCGGGTGCGGAGCGTTTAAAATTGCCAAGCGGTTGAGTTGTTCAGGGAATTTTTGAGCTAAGTGCCACGCAATCGCCCCTCCCCAATCATGACCTACAACGTGAGCTTTTGTATAACCGAGGCTCGAAATCAAACCGCGAATATCCGCGCTCAGCGTATCTAAATCATAGCCGCTTTCCGGCTTGTCGGAATCGTTGTAGCCCCGCAAATCCGGCACCACAACCTTGAAATGACGCGCTAAAGCAGGGATTTGATGACGCCAAGAGTACCAAAACTCTGGAAACCCATGCAGGAGGAGAACGAGCTCGCCTTCTCCTTGAGAAACGCAGTGCAGGCGGATGTTATTGGTTTCGACAAAGATGTGTTGCTGTTCGGAATCTAAAGAATTCATAGTTGGAAAGTTAGACTTATTTTCGGGAAGTACAGAACCCGCCGACTGGTAGCAGGCTAAAACTTCCCAATGGTGTTAATTTTTCTACTTTTATTGTAGCTGCTTTTCGGTTCCCGTCGGTGCAATCTAATGAAACTTAAAACTTGTAGGGTTTTTGGGTGCCCTGTATTTTAGGTGTAACTTAGGTGTAACTACTGAGGTTAACTTTCTCACCTTAAATCTGTTGTTTTAACAGCGGCGCAAGCGATTCAATAATAGCACAATTTCGTCCGTTGCCGATCGCATTTTTGCAGTCGATAGGTCAGATTGATTGACGATAATGCTAAACACCAGCGGCTCGTAATTCGGAACTTCGATATATCCCGATAGCGCCGAAACTCCGCTCATAGTTCCTGTTTTAGCTTGCAAAATTACGCGGTTTGGTGTAATATTAAAGCGATTTTTCAAAGTGCCGCTCTCGCCAGCGATCGACAGTGACTGGCGGTAAATCGATGCAGCAGGTGAATTAGCCATCAATCTCAAAGTTTCCACCAAGGCTTCTGGAGTAATTAAATTGTGCCGAGACAAGCCGGAACCGTCGGCCAATATGTAGCTGTTTGGATTTACTCCTAATTGAGTTAAAACTGTCTTTAGCTCTTTCAAACCGCTTTCACCTGTATTCTCTTGTGGCACAGGCATCTTGCCTGTAACTTTTCCCAGCAATCTCAATAAAACTTCTGCATAAAGATTGTTGCTTTCGCGATTAGTTTCTCTCACCAATTCAGCCAGCGGCGGCGATTTAACGGTTGCTAATTCTTGATTTAAATTGCGAGCAGCCGATGCAACTAAAGCCTGTTTAACAGGAATTCCCTCAGTCGCCAGGGCTTGTTGAAAATACTGCAAAAAATTATTAGCGGGGTTGACAACGGCGACATAAGCTGATTCAGGTTCGCCACCAACTTTCAACTGTCCACTAACTCGAATTATAGGTCGATCGAACTCCCGGCCAACTTCAATAAACTCGGGTTCGTTTTGGGCGACAGTTACTGAATTGTTCTGAAGTTGCCACTGATTTGCCAGCTTTGCTTCGGCAAAAGTAACTTTCAGAGGTTGCCCAAGAGCCTGCGGGGACAATAGAAGGTTGATCGCATTTTGATTGAAAATTAAACTGTTAATTGGCGCTCCGTAGCCTGCTTGCGCGTCTTCCCATTCCCAATTTGGATTAACTGCACTGCCTTGAAAATAGCTGTCATCGCCAATCAACTGGTTAACTTGACTGATTCCTCGCTGCTTCAACTGCTGCGCCAAGGATTTCAACTGAGCCTCAGCAATGCTCGGATCTCCCCTGCCGGCAACGTACAAACTGCCATTTTCGCCGCTGTAAACTGATGTCTTAATCCGAAAATCTGCACCGAGTTTCTGCAAAGCAGCGGCTGTAGTTAGCAGCTTGGCATTTGATGCCGGAATAAAATATTTTTGGCTGTCGCGGCTGTAAAGAGTAGTAGTAGAAGATAGAGGTTGAATCAAAATGCCCCAGCGCGATCGACTAAATTCGGGACGGTTGGCGATCGCATCTACTTGCGCTCCCAATTCCCCAGGACAAATATCCCCAGCAACCGCCGACGTTTGAGCAGCAACCGCCGACGGTCGCCCCAGAATTAGGACTAACAAACTAAGCGCAATTCCTTGGATTTTCAAAGTGCCAGTTCCTTAACAATAACTATTCAAATTAGATGCGCCAGAGCTTGGAAGTTTCACCGAATCCAGTCAATATTAATAATAATAACGCGCATGAATTCTCGGATTGAATAGCGCCTCTACAGGTTTTCCCCCTTTGAGGTGTTCTTCCACAATTAACGGTACATCACTCGGTTTAACTCGACAATACCAAATTTCGTCCGGGGTAACTCGCACCGTCGGGCCAGTCGTGCACTGTCCCTGACAGCTAGTAGCCTCAACTTTCACCCCGGCCACTTGTTGAGCTTCAAAAGCAGCTAGCACTGCTGCTGAACCATTTTTCAGGCAAGATTGATACTGGCAAACCAATACACAGTGCGCTTCTGGTTGGGAGTCTGGTTCTGGGGCTGGAGATTCTGGCATTGGTAAGGATTTATCCGGTCTTTAATATATCTTAACAATCTTGTCAGGTCGATCGCCCGCTGGAGTCCGGCAAACGACAGAATTTTATAGTGCGATCGACAAAAACAGCAAAATTCTGGCATTCAAACTTTTTCCTTCCTTCTACCTTCTAACGAATCCCTTCAGCAGAGCTGCCTTTCTTCAGTCTGTGTCACGCTTTGCCTATATGATCGATTTAGAGCAACAACTCAATCAACCGCTAATCATGCCAAAAACAGTAGCCGATGTAATGAGCCGCGAGCCGATTTTGGCGCGACCCGAAATGCCCTTGAACGAAGCGATTAAAATTTTAGCCGATCGACGCATTAGCGGTCTTCCCGTCGTAGATGAGAATGACTTGTTGGTAGGAGTCATCTCCGAAACCGATTTGATGTGGCGGGAAACCGGCGTAACTCCCCCCGCTTATATCATGGTGCTTGACAGCGTGATTTATTTGGAAAATCCATCTCGTTACGAGCGAGAACTCCACAAGGCTTTAGGACAAACAGTAGGAGAAGCGATGAGTACAGAGCCAGTTACCATCGAACCCGACAAATCTCTGCAAGAAGCTGCCAAACTGATGCACGATCGCAGCATCCACCGATTGCCAGTGCTTGATACTGCGGGCAAAGTAATCGGCATCCTCACTAGGGGAGATATTATCCGAGCGATGGCTGCCGAATCTTAAATTAACTGTTGCAGTTCCAGGACTGTATCAGAAAATAAGTCGTGAAGCGAAGCTATCCCGTAGGGAATCGCTCCTTAAATCTCGCTCGCTTTTGGCAATTACCAATTACCAAATCTAAAATCTAAAATCTAAAATCTCAAATCCGATGAGCATTACCCCTGAGTCTGTCGAACAATTGCTGAATTCCGAGGATTTTGGCGAAAGACTGCGAGCAGTCAACCAACTGCGGCAACTAGAACCCGCGATCGCCTATAAACTGATTCAAATTGCGATCGGCGACAAAAACGTCCGGGTTCGCTACGCAGCAGTCAGCCAATTATCAACCCTCGGCACGCAGAATCTGGCGAACGCTTTAGAGGTACTGCGAAACAGCTTGAACAACGACCCCGAACCCGACGTGCAAGCAGCAGCAGCCGATGCTTTGGGCGCATTGAAATTAACCGATGCTTTAGAAGATTTGCAGCAAGTTTATAGCAGTACCTCTGAATGGCTGGTGCAACTGAGCATCGTCGCGGCTTTGGGAGAAATGGGAGATCCGAAAGCCTTTCCGATGTTAGAAAATGCCCTGAATTCTGAAAACGAATTGATCCAAACCATTGCCATCAGCGCATTAGGTGAATTGGGAGATAAACGGGCGCTGCCGCTGCTGCTTCCCTACGCTTCCAATGCAGATTGGCAGATCCGTTACAGAGTCGCCCAAGCTTTGGGGCGGTTGGGCGGTGCAGAAGCACAGACAGCTTTGGAAATTCTCGCCAAAGATGAGGTTGAACAAGTTGCTCAGGAGGCTAAAGCCGGACAAGAAAATAGTTTGAAATCTTGAGATTGCTTTGGCGATCGCGAACAACCCTGCACGCTTGTGAATTTTGAATTAATTTAGAATTTTTTGTGAAGATTCTACTAAAAAGTCTGTTCGCGATCGCACACATATTTCAGAAACCCGGTTTCTTCCTATATTTCTTGTTCCTATCTGCAAAACTCGTAGAAACCGGGTTTCTAGCCAGCCAGCCAGCGGGCTGGTTGCGTAGCGTAAACCTTACTAATCAGGAAAAATCTAAAATCTAAAATCTAAAATTGTATTGATGCCACGGGCGATCGCACATTCCTTGAAAACTCTCCTCAAAGTCGATCGCACTCTTCCCAATCCAAACCAGAGTCTGCCTCTTGACATCCCCACTTTGACAAAAGCTATAATTAAAATAAATACAGTAGCGGCAGGGATTAACACAATTCTTAAATTGTGTCCAGCCAGCTAGCGATCGGGGAAACTATCGTTAAGACGGTAAGCCATCTACCAGCAAAGCCAAGTCTTAAAACTCTTGATCATCCCCATGCTTGAACAACTACAAAATTCAGGTTCTCAGTCCTCGGACATTTTACCAGGAGAGCGATCTGCCTCTCAAGTCGCACCAACTCCAACCAATCAAAACTTTATTTATAGAGTTTTAGAACTTACAAACATCGAACGCAGCAAATTGAGTTTATCACCGCTAACCTTAAATACTCAGTTACTAAATGCGGCGGAAAATCACAGCCAAAACATGGCACTGCAAGACTTCTTTTCGCATACCGGAAAAGATGGTTCGTCATTCACCAGTCGCATTACTACAACGGGCTATAAGTTCTCAGCGGCAGCAGAAAATATTGCTGCTGGATCTTCTACACCCGAACAAGTTGTATCATCGTGGATGAACAGCAGCGGCCATCGCACTAACATTCTAAACCCGAATCTCAAAGAAATTGGGATTGGTTACTATTTCTTAGCCGACGATACTGGCACAGAAAATTTCAATCACTATTGGACGCAAGTTTTTGCGACTTCTCTTGACGGTAGTGTCAATCCCGCACCGACACCCACACCTACTCCCACACCTACTCCCAACACATTGGTATCGATTACTTCGCCAATACCCAATGCTATAGGGGACGGCAGCCCGACGACAGCACCCAAAAATACAGCCAGCGACGGCAATTATTTCCTCTCAGATAGTGCCGATAGTCAAATACCGACAAATGCTGCGGGATTGCCAATTTTTGCCCTTTCCGGCAAAGACAATATCACGGGGGGAGAAGGTGCTGATAGCATTAATGGAATGCAAGGTGCGGATACAATTAATGGCGCAGGCGGCAATGACAGCTTATCGGGTGGCAAAGAATCGGATTCAATTGATGGCGGTGTTGGCAATGATTTTATCAGCGGCAACAACGATAACGATCGACTAATCGGATCTGACGGTAACGATACTATTCGCGGCGGCAAAGAAGATGATATCTTAATTGGCGGTAACGGATCCGATTTGTTAGCGGGCGATCGCGGTCAAGATATGCTGACCGGCGGTGCTGGAAATGATACGTTTATCTTGGCAGGAGGTTTGTCTGCGGCGGCTACTTTAATAAGTGCAGATGTAATCGTCGATTTTGGGGCTGGGGATAACATTGGTTTGACGGACGGTATCGGGTTTGCCAACTTGACTTTTGAAGCTGTGAGTTTGCAGTTGGATGGAGGTGCAAGTGTCGCTTCTACGGCGATTAAGTCTGGCAGTAATTATTTGGGCATCGTGCAGGGTGTAAGTCAAAGTCAGCTTACATCGAGCGTTTTTGTGAATGGGTAACGGGGAATCGGTAGTGTAAAATTTCACTTAGGCAGCTTGTAAGGTGCGTCAGTTCGTAGGGATTGGATGGGTAGCCCAGATTGTCGAAGCTGACGCACCCTACTACTTCAGTTGTTATAGCAATTCTCCACAGTGTTGCTACAATTTGCATCATTACTAAGAGGGGTAACTATGAAAAAAGTAGCCGTGTTTGGCAACGCTGGAGGCGGTAAATCAACTCTCAGCAAGAGATTATCAGAAATCACTGGTTTGCCACTTTACCCTTTGGATAAGATTAAATATCAATCTGGGGGCGCTGAGGTTCCCAATGAAGAATATAAGCAGATCCATGAGAAAATTTTGGCTACTGACCGATGGATTATAGACGGTTTTGGTTGTATGGAAACCGTCTGGCTTCGACTCAACGAGGCAGATAGTCTGGTTTTTGTCGATCTGCCCTTATACGTGCATTTCTGGTGGGTGACTAAACGGCTGATTACAGGTAAGTTTATACCGCCAGAAGGCTGGCCGGAAAAGAGTCCTATCTTGAAGGGTTCAATTAATAGTTACCGCGTTCTTTGGTTGTGTCACAAGTATTTGACTCCCAGATATCGCGAGTATGTCGATCGCGCTCAAAAAACCAAAAGTGTTTATCACATCAGATCCACTGAAGAGATTTCACAATTTTTTGAATCGATATTGCAAAGGACTAATGACTGTTGACTGTTGACAGCCAGGGGAGATGCCCCAAGGATGAGTATAGGTTAAGGTTAGGCTTTAGTTTCATAGGACTCGGTTTGAAAATTCAAAGTTGGTAGGCTATCCAGCAGTCTGGTACTAGGTGCGTTGGCTTCTGAAACGGCTTTCCTAACTAATGAGCGATCGCCAAACAACAAATCTATATACTGACTCTAATCGCCTTTCTCAAAAACGTCAACGAGCGCGCCAAAAATCACCGAAATTTACTTTTTTGAAAGCTACAAATTCGCTCTGTCTTCAGCTTTTAGTCCGCTACTGATTTAATAACCATTTCTTCTTCGAGAAATAATCTATGTAGCAAGGCCGAAGCAGTGATGTAAAATATATTTTACTGTATGTATAATTTATACGCAGTTAGGTATATCGCATCGGGAGAGGACACGCTTGTGATTCAAAATCAGACTACATACTACACAACTGTACAAGACAAAACTGTTGCCCAGCTTCTGCTCAAGTACCTCGAACTTGAGCAAGTAAATAAACTATTCGGTCTTCCAGGCGGCGCACTCACGCACCTATTAGACGAACTAAGCGAGCAACAAGATAAATTTGAGTATATCATTTGTCGCCACGAAACTGGGGCGGCTTTTATCGCTGATGGTTATGCACGGGTAACGGGAAACTTAGGGGTGGTTTTGGTAACTTCTGGCCCTGGTGCCACCAATGCTTTGACGGGAACGGTGAACGCTCACAATAGTAACTCGGCGCTGTTGACTATTACTGGGGAAGTGCCAGAAGTTTATTTTGGTAAAGGTTATCTTCAAGAAGGAATTGATGCCAATCTAGACATTGATAATATTTATCGCAGCGCCTCGCAGTACAGTGCTGTAATTACTAATGCGACCAATTTCCAAACGCTGTTTTCCCAAGCTTTACGGGATGCGCTTTCAATTCCTAACCGCGCCGCTCACATTAGCCTTCCCGACGATGTTGCTGGGAGTACGGTTAGCAATGTCCAAATTCCCAATAGCCCTGATAATTATCGCGCCATTCCCGATGCTTTTAGCCCAGGGAAAATAGAGCAAGCTTTTAAGTTGCTGTTGTCAGCGCAACTGCCGTTATTTTTCTTGGGAAATGGCTGTCGCCGCGCTTTGCAAGATGGCGATCGCCTGCGAAAATTTGTAGAGTTTGTTAACAAATTTGCCATTCCGGTGAGGACAACTCCCGACGCAAAGAGCATTTTTCCAGAAAATATTTAGTTATCGCTGCGAAATTACGGTTTGGCGGGTTGCGAGTGGCCTAAGTATTATTTAAACCCACAACTTCTTAACCCTCTTTTGTCACTTTCGGGAAAAAATAATCAGGAACGCTTAGAGCATAAGACTTTTACCAAAAATCCTGATTTCAGCTATTCTGTTAGAAAATAAACGCTCAAATGCTCGCTATATCTACAGTTAAAAATTTGGCTCTTATTTTTATTTTCCCAGAGTTACCGAAGAGGGTTAATCCTAAATTACCATCACACTACGATGCACTGATGGTTTGGGGATCGAGTTTGGGTCAACTGGCTACTTCCAAATAGGACTCGATTTTGATTCCCAACGGGCCTTTTATTCAAGTTGACTTGAATCAAAATGCGATCGCCCGTTCTTTTCCGATTGAATTGGGAATTGTGTCGGAAGTTGGCCGCGCGATCGACTACTTGTGCGAGTTAGGTCAGCAAGTAAAAGCTGATGAAAAAGGAATTGATTTCCGCAGGCGGTTGATCGACGAAATTAAAAGTACAAAATCTCCGTTCCGCAACCCCGAAAAACGAGACTCGGAAGCTTCCCCTATTTTTCCTCAAGCGTTGATGAAGTGCATCAATGAGATGATGCCAGAAGACGGACATTTGTTTATAGATTGTGCTAACTGCGTTGGTTGGTCGGTGCATTATATTGTTGCCAATCCGCCTTTGCAAATGCACAATTCGCTGGCAATGGGGTCGATGGGTTTTGGTACTGCTGCGGTAATCGGCGGTAAAATGGGAGCGCCGTATAAAACCTGCGTTGCGATTGTTGGCGATGGTGCGTTTATGATGCACGGAAACGAAATTTCAACAGCCGCGCAATACGGCGTTGGCGCAATTTGGGTGGTCATGGACAATAACGACTTGGGGATGATTAGCCAGTACATGAACCAGTTTTGTCCTAAACCTGGAAATCCGGGATTTTGGAAAGATTATTATAAAAATGGTAATCCCAATTTGGCGCAGTTTGCCGCAGCTTTGGGTGCTGATGCTTTTGATATTTAGAGTCCTACTGAGCTGAGAGAAGTATTTCCCAGAGCCATGAAAAATGCACTAGAAAATAAAAAACCGCAGGTAATAGTTGCTCACATTAATAACTATGAGGT
The DNA here is from genome assembly GCF_036700465.1 of Microcoleus sp. T3_A4. Classification (NCBI taxonomy): domain Bacteria; kingdom Bacillati; phylum Cyanobacteriota; class Cyanophyceae; order Oscillatoriales; family Microcoleaceae; genus Microcoleus; species Microcoleus sp. T3_A4. The sequence goes on from NZ_JAUBOY010000054.1 coordinate 12,143, forward strand.
GCCACATTATTATCCACCTTCACAAAGCTGAGTGATAGGAAGATCTGGTTGTAAGTTCCCCAATTTACAGCAGATTCCACGTTTATGAAGTACACTGCGATCGCTCGCGATCCTAGTAGTAGGGACACTCCCATTGGTGTCAACTTAAGACTAAAACCCTTGAAAAATCTCGCTCATACCCGAGTTTAGATCCCCCTAAATCCCCCTTAAGAAGGGGGACTTTGAGAAGGCTCTTGTCCCCCCCTTCTTAAGGGGGGCTAGGGGGGATCTAAGTTTAATGGTCAAACAGCATTCTGTGACTGGGCTTGAAGTTAAGTTGGCACCTATGGGCTCTTGGAGTGTCCTTACCTCTGCTTTAATTATGTGTAGTAAAAATTCAAAAACCCGCCCCGTCTACTACTTGCGCTTCAGCAATAGTGCGGCTGTCTTGAGTTCAGTTCCTAAACCCAGCAATACTAGGTACTCCGTTTTAATCTCGCGATAGAAATAGGCAAGATTTACTGGAATGCTTGCCAGTGTCATGTTGGCAAAAGTTTCTAAGGTTTGCAAATATTGAGCAGGCGCGATCGCACTCGCCCAAGCATCCATGAGTACAGTGGAAGCTTGATGGGTAATTAAAGCAATGTCAGCACCCCGAAGGCCGTGACGTTCTAACAGCCGATGAGTCAATATCGGCGGTTCTTTTTCTATAAATTCTACAAACGCTTGCTGACCCTGCGGTGTAATGTGAAAGTATGGTCTGGTGTAAATTTGTTCGAGGTTGTTTTGAAAATCCAAAGCATCAGGCGCGATCGCATCTGGTTGCATATACATACAGCCATATACTTTTGTATACACCGAGTTTTCAGCGTCCACTAAAGTAAATTGCGATGGATCTCTGAGCTCACCCACCACTGCCGCCCCCGCTCCATCTGAGGCACTAATACTTTGGGGGGTATGATAGCTCACATAGCGAGTCCAGTTGCAGCCACATACAACCAGTGCGTTTCTCACTTGCCTCGCCCGTACTAGGGCATTTGCCATCAACAGCCCTGTATTAAAATTCGTGTATTCATCGTTAATCGGAAATATCCAAGTTGTGGGCGACAAACCCAGTTGTTGGTGAACTTTAGCTAGTCCATTGGGTGTGAGATACTCAGAAACCGAATCATAGCCTAGTAGCGCGTCAATCTCGCCGATGTTCAATCTTGCATCCTTTATAGCTACCAAGGCAGCCTTTACCATAAGATCCGTCACACTTTCCCCTGAGGACAAGACACGGCGCTCCTTGTAGCCTTTAAACAAATCCTGATCCAGTACAGGATGTTGTTTGAGCCAGTCAAATATCGGGTCATCATTAGTCCGAATCTGTGACGGTACCGCATAGCCTGTGCCGATGATAGCAATGCCATCATAGTTAGCCATAGTTCAACCCTCCTCTGTCACCCAATCGGGCGGTTGCAGGCCGAAGTGGTCTTGCAGTAAAATTTCGGCTGTAGATAGCGCTCCTTCCACCCACCCCTGACCATCTGAATAAGCTTCACCGCAAATATACACCGGGACATTCTCTTGCGGGTGGACGATTTGGGGGATAACTTCCCAACTTTTGGCGTGGATATTCCAGAAATTAACTGCACCGCCATAGGGATCGTCGCCCCAGTCCATATAGACAGCGCTGTAAGGTTCTGGAACCCCACTTAATCCGTGCATTTCTTGTAGCTGGCGCTGGATCTCTCTCACCATTGCGGCTGGTGCTTTGTAATGATGCCAGTCGGGGGAACCGGAGTAGTCTGAGCCATAGTAACCTGCTTTCGTCTCAAAGGGCGGTTCTTCTTTTTTGTCCCGCAGTCCTTCCCAAAAAGTGACATTGAGGGTATCGTCGTAACTTGCCAACAGCACTGAATTCTGGTTTTGTCGATCGGCTTTGAGCTGTTCTCCTTCTGTGCCCGAATAGTAACATTGCCGCACTGGTAGGTCGGTAACAGATCGCCCTTTCGTGACTTCAACCTTTTCCCACCAAGGTGTGTGGTAGGAGACAAACATTTTAAACATAGGCACTGGTGTCACCGTGCGGATCAGTGTTTGAACTTTACGGTTTCGTGGATCTAAAACCTCGCCTGTCGGATCTAGTAGTTCCAGGGAGCGTCGTGGCATCGCTAAGATTAAGGCGCGAGCGAAGATTTCTATGGTTTCACCTGGTTGATTTTGCGAGATGAGACTCATTTTGACACCGCTGCTACCATCGGGCAACTCTGCTGCTGCAAAGGATTTGAGTCGGTGTTCCAGATAAACTTCTCCGCCTGATTGGACGAATTGTTGGCAGATTTCTAAAGGTATTTGTTCGTAACCTTTAACTATCGCTTTGTAAGTTACATCCGGTGTGAAGTCGCAGTTTAATAAGATGGTGTCGGCGGCGTTCCAGTTTAAGACGGTGGTATCGTAGCCGCCTGCTTGGTAGGCTCAGGTGTAAGCTTCGTGGGAGAGCGATCGTGCCAACAAATTCCAGAAGCCCCAATTGTAGAGATGTTTGCCCTCAAATTTATGAGTTCTCACAAAATGCCGCAATTCTTCCCCATGTAGTTTGCTAATTCCGGGCATAAGCTGTTCGAGGGCAAAACCAATAAAATTGCTGGGATCTATCCCTTGTTCGGCACTTTTGAGGGCATAGGGCACCAATTTCGGATCGGTAAGTTGAGAAAGGCGTAGGTGTTGGCCTCGCAAATAAGCGATGTTTTCAGGTTCGCTGACGTATAAAGGGCGGGTTTCTAGTTTAAGTTTATTTTCAACTAGCGATCTCACCAGTTTTTGCGATGACATATAACGCATCCCGCCCAATTCGCAGCGGGTGTTTGGTATTCCCGGCGGAGTTACCGATAGCAATCGCCCACCGATGCGGTGGCTACCTTCAAACACAGCAATTTTCAGCCGATCTTCTCCTCGCTTTGAGAGCATTTGTTCGAGTCGTTCGGATTTTTGAGTTTGGCTAGTCATTAGTCGCCAAGCGCTGTAAACTCCTGATACACCGCCGCCAACGATCGCCACGTCGAGTATTTCGTCTTTCAACATTACATTTACTCTTTTTCTTCCTGGATATTTATAGTTTGTAGGGCAGAGGCTCAAAAATTTCCAAAGATTATTTTTTATTTATAATTAACCCTAAACGTAAACAACTTACCGATCGCTACTTCTGTTTAATCACGACTATGGTGATATCATCGTAAACCTTTTGCTTGCCAATATGTCGCCGCACATCTGCGATCGCAGCTTCTTTAATAGCTTCCGCCGATTCTTCCCTACACTCGCAGACAACTTCAATAAGTCGTTCTAAACCGTATTGTTCGCGATCCATATCAAACGCTTCTGTAATCCCATCGGTATAGAGAACCACAACATCTCCTGAATGCAACTCAATATCTGTCGAACTCACAAAATCAGCTATATCCGGTTCTAACGCAATTATAAATCCCAAATCCATTGTATCAATTTGCTCCACTTCGCCATCAGCGCGCACGATAATTACTTCCTCATGCTGTCCACTCAAACGCAGGATATTATCTTGATAATCCAGCAAAGCTAGCGTCATATTTTTCTCACAATTCATCCGAGTTGCGTTGTCAAAAAGCGTCCGATTCACAATATTTAAAAAAATCACAGGATCGGCTTCATTATTAGTTAATAAAGTACGGATAGCCGTTTGTGCCATAATCATTAACACGCCACTTTCTAAGCCGTGTCCCGTTACGTCACCAATGCCAATTTTGACGCTACCATTGTGTTGCAGCACGTCATAATAATCGCCTCCTACTTCATCGGCTGGTTCCATAAAACCAGCAATTTCTAACCCTTCAACTTGGCTGAGTTCCTGTTCCCTTGGCAACAGCATTTTCTGTAGGCGGCGCGTCACGTCTAGTTCTGCACTCATGCGAATATTATCTGCTTTCAGTCGTTCGTTGAGTACAGTAATTTCCTGATTGGCTTCCGCAAGGTGAGAGTTAGCTTCAGCTAATTGAGCCGTGCGTTCCTCTACTTTTTGTTCCAAAGTTTGATAAAGTAGTGCATTTTCCAGAGAAATAGCAGCTTGGGAAGAAATGATCTTCAAAACTTCTAACCTGTCTGTAGTAAAAGCACTTGTTGCTAGATTATTTTCTAAATATAGAATGCCGATTAATTTACCTTGATTGAGGATCGCATTGCACGAAATTGACTTGGGGCTATTTTCTAATACATAAGAATCTTTCGTAAATAATCCCTCATTAACAGCATCATTTAAAACCACATCTAACTGAGTTCTAGTCACATAGTTGACTACAGTTATTGGCAACAAATTACTATGGCTAATTGGCACAGATTGCAGGACGCTAACTTCATTGTTTGCAATTTCTAAAGCCGCTTCTATTTTTAATTCACCGCGATCGAACAATAAAAGAAAACCTTTTTGCGCGCCGGCATTTTCAATGGCAAGTTTAATCAGCTTTGATAGCAACTTTTCCAGGACAATTTCACCAGAAATGGCTTGAGCAGCCCTCATTACTGTGGCAAAATCTAATACCTGAGAACTGTTGCTGCCACTGGTAGTGCGGCTAGATAAAGTAGTTCTCGTTGTTGATTCAGAGGTTCTTGGCTGCAAGTACGGGTAAGCTTTCTCTAAATGTTGAAGCTTGTGTTTAGCGCCCCATAGTTGATAGCAATAATGAGCTTTTTTCATATAAATTTCACCAATATCTTCTCTTCCTAAAGCCAGATAAAATTCTGCGGCTCGTTCGTAAGAGATTGCTTCTTCCTGGGTGTATAATCCTTTTCTAGCTCCTTTAATAGCGCAGTCATAATCTGCCATCGCTTTAGAAATATCTCCTGTAACTCGCGCTTGTTCTGCTGCTACTAGATCGTATTTATGCTGAAAATTCATCGGGGCATTATCTGCCCATACTTTCATTTTTTCTTGATTCCTAACTACTTTTTCGAGGTACTGCTCTTTTTCTGCATTAGCGGCGACAGGATAAAGTGATAGGCGGTTTAAAGAGTCGTAAAAATAAAAAATTGGTACGGAAAAAATTCCCGTTAAACCATCTAAATAAGGTTCACCTTTGATCGCATTCTCTAAAGCTTGCGGGTAATCTTTAAATATATAGCATAGAATAAGTTGCATAATATAGACATAAGCAGTACCAGCGCGGTCGCCCATTTCTAAACATTCAGCAAGAAATGCTTCCTCGTTGCAAACTTCACCATCTAACCTACAGGGATTGTCACAGGGAGAAAGCAAGTTAAGCACCGCTTGCCAAGTCATGCGATTATATTTAATAGATGTTTTTTGCTTGATGTCTGCCATTGCTTTGTCATAGATAGCTATCTCCCTTTCTACAGATACTAATTCCATGCCACTCAAATATAAGTATTGACATCTAACATTAGCAGCTTCACCTGCAAAAGAAAAATCTCCCATGACAATCCCGCTTTGATATCCCGCTAAGAAAATATCAAAACATTCCCTGATGTGAGCTTTTACGTGAATGGTGAATCCTGCTACCAAATGAAATGTTTTAGCTTTAACTTCCACAAAATTTAACTGCTGTAATACACGCATAGCCAGTTGACCATATTGATAGGAACTCTCCATATCTTGGAACCCACCGTTTAAGATTACGCCTAAGCCAGCGTAGCCAAAAGGAGAGTTAGTTGTGTTGCCATACTTAATAGATAAATTTACCATTTCGCAGGCTATTAAGGGCAGCAGCGCCGGAGCAACTTGATAAGAAGGGGCGAAGAGAGATGATAATATCCGCATGGCTGCTTGCGGAGCAGGTTCTACCATCAAAGGTAGGTCAATTAAATCTTCTATTTTTCGTCCGCTTAAGGCAGCATTTGTAGTCGCCATTGCTTGCTGAATGTCGGATAAATTAGGAGCTTCTGGTAAATCAACTCCTAAAAGTTTCAGGACATCAATACCGAGTTTAACTAATTCTACTCGTCTTGATTGTGTCGTGAGTGCCGCAATTTGTGTTTCATAGATTCCGGCACTATCTAGGAGGGTTTTAGCTTGTTGCAAGGCCACCGCAGCTAAGTTTTCCATGCGGTCAAATTCGCCAACTAGCTGTGCAGCTTTTGCCGCTTCTGCATACAATTTTACTGTCAGATTATAGTCGGTTTGCCAACTTGCTTCGGCTAACAGTTCAATGCCAAAGGTTAAATATTTGAAAGCTGATTCGTAGGCGGCTGATGCTAAGGCTTTTTGACCTGCGATCGCATTTAACTCGGCTAGTTCATTTTTTTCTGATTGGTTATCAATTAATTGAGGATCGAAGTTGAGTTGATTGACGATATCAAAAATTTTTTCTTCTCTTTGAGAAAAAGGGGTATTTTGTAATAAACTTCGTCCTACTTGTTGGTGAACGAGGGATTTTTGCCGATCGGGAATTAAGGAATAAGCTGCTTGTTGAACTCGGTCGTGAATAAATTTGTATTCCACAATTAACTCTGCGTTTAAATCTAAAGGTGTCACCTCTAATTCTACTGACTTGTAGGTATCGCTCAGAGGTACAATTAGCCCTTCGACCGTGGCATTCCGCAAAGATAAGGCCACTTCTGTTAGGGAATTTTCAATGCTGTTAGCTAAAATCTTGAGGTCAAATTGGTTGCCAATGCAAGCAGCTACTTTCAAAACTTCTTGGGTTGCTTCCGGTAATTTTGTAATTTTTCCTGCCATCAATTCAACAACGTTATCGGTAAAACCTCGCTCTTTAATTTGTTCTAAGTTCCATTGCGAACTAACTTGTTGGATATTAAATGTCAATAATTTTTCAGCATACATAGACTTCAAAAATTCATTAACAAAAAAGGGATTTCCCTGGGTTTTGGCAATCACTAATTCAGTCAGGGGTAGGCTGCGCTCGCGCTCGCATTTAAGAGTATCAACAATTAATTGATTGATATGAACTTCTTTCAATGCCGAGATCCTGATAGAATTAACTGTCGTACCGCTTTTCCTAATTTCATCAATAGTTATCATTAATGGGTGACTCGGACTAACTTCATTATCCCGATAAGCTCCTAAAAAAAATAGATATTCGCTTTCTGCTGCTGTCATTAAAAGCTGCATAAGTTTTAGGGAAGCCCCATCAGCCCACTGCAAATCATCAATGAACATTACTAGGGGATGCTCTTTTTGAGCAAACACTCGGATGAATTTTTGAAAGACAAAATTGAAGCGATTTTGGGCTTCAGCAGGGGGCAAGGATACTACTTCAGGTTGCTTGCCTGCAATCAATTCTACTTCGGGAATAACTTCGACAATAATGCCGCCATTTTCCCCTAAAGCTGCGTTGATTTTTTCTCTCCACTGTTCCAGTTGAGATTCCGTTTCAGTTAATAGTTGCCGCACTAATTCCTGAAAGGCTTTGATCGGAGCCCAGTAGGGAATATTGCGCTGGTATTGATCGAATTTACCAGAAATAAAATAACCCTTTTGTCTAGTAATTGGTTTATAAATTTCTTGCACTAGAGATGACTTGCCGATACCGGAATAACCCGCTACGAGCATCATTTCCACCGCCCCTTTTCCTGAAGTCGCGACCTCAATATTTTCTCCGGCTACGCGCTCAAAAGCTGCTAGTAAGGTTTCAATTTCTCGTTCTCTGCCGTAGAGTTTTTGGGGAATTTGAAATTTATCTAAAATATCTTGACAAGCTAAAGGAAATTCTGATATCCTACTAAAAGATTGTAATTGCCTGAGACATTCTTCTAAATCGGCTTTAATTCCCCAAGCACTTTGGTATCTTTGCTCCGCAGTTTTGGCTAACAATTTCATTACGAGCTCTGAGACAAGTTTAGGTATTTCTGGATTAATTTGATGGGGTGGAGTTGGCTGTTTGGCAATGTGGTAGTGAACTAATTCTAGTGCATCTGTGCTCTCAAATGGCAGTTGATGGGTAAGGAGTTCGTAGAAGGTTGCACCGAGGGAATAAAAGTCTGTCCGGTAATCTAAACTGCGGTTCATTCTGCCAGTTTGTTCTGGTGACATATAGGCAAGAGTGCCTTCTAAGACATTGGGATTTTTCAGGGTGGTGCTTTCGCGGGTTAAAACTGTTGATAGACCAAAATCTATGATTTTGACTTGCCCCGTTTCTGGGTTAAGAACAATATTAGAGGGGTTGATGTCTTTATGAATAATATTGGTCGCATGGATTTCACCTAAAATAGCGGTGATATTGACTGCCATTTTCAAAAATTGAAGCAGGGAAAATTTATGTTCATTGATTAATATACTGAGTGACGATCCGCCAAAATCTTCTAAACTCATTACCCGGGTATTCTGATAATTTTCTAAACTGTAAACTTTGGCGACTCCATCAATATTTAAGCTGCGGTTGATTTCATATTCTTGTTTGTAACGAGTGAGTTGGGCTGGGGTGGGATAGTCAGCTTTGAGAACCTTAAGGATAACTGGTGTCTCACCCTCAAGCTGAATTCCCCGATAAACAAGGGAGTTAAAGCTTTCATGGATTTGGGCGGTGATTTTGTAGTTTGTTAGGGTAATCATAGGGGGAATGGGGAATGGGGAATGGGGAATAACCAATAACCAATAACCAATAACAACTGACTAATGACTACTGACGAATTGATGCTACAGCCGATCGCAAATTCCCTTGAAACTCGCCCAAAATTCGATCGCACTCTTCCTTCTCCAAATTAGTCCAGTGCATCATCAAAGCTAATTTAACCGACTTGCCGCTTTTTTCGAGCAAAAAACCCGCCTCATCCCGGTTTAAATCAGTCAAATCCTGCAACATCCGCACAGCCCGATCGCGCAATTTCTTATTAGTTACTGCCACATCAACCATCCGATTGCCGTAAACCTTCCCCAGCTTCACCATTACCCCAGTCGAAATGATATTTAAAGCCATTTTTGTGACTGTACCGGCTTTCAAGCGCGTCGAACCCGCCACTACCTCCGGGCCAACCAACAACCGAATATCAACATCAGCCTCAAAATTCACTTGTTCGACGGGTACGCAGGCCATAAACACAGTCTTCGCCCCCCGCTGGCGCGCCCCCTGCAAAGCGCCCGCGACAAACGGCGTCGTACCTCCAGCCGTAATCCCGACAACCACGTCTAAGTTGGTAATGTGACGGTGGGCGATCGCCTCAGCCCCATCCTCAGCCCGATCCTCCAAATCCTCCGAACTCCGCACCAGAGCCCCCGCACCCCCGGCAATTATGCCCTGTACGAGTTCTGGTGGCGTGCAGAAGGTGGGGGGACACTCGGCGGCATCGAGCACCCCCAAACGCCCGGAAGTACCCGCACCGACGTAAAACAGGCGACCTCCTTGACGTAGAGACTCGGCTGCAATGTCGATCGCTTGGGCTAACTGTTCGCGGGCACGGGCGATCGCGCTTAAGGTTTGGGCGTCTTCCCGGTTGAACAAGTCCACTAATTCGATCGAACTGAGTTGGTCTAAATTCTCGCTGTTGGCATTCACCTGTTCAGTCAGCAGATGGCCCCGTTCTTCCAAATTCTTCATTTTTTGTTAGTTGTTAATTGTCAGTTGTCGGCTAGTCCGTGGAGGGGGTAGGCACGGGGACACTACCCCTACAAAACGATGATTTCCCTGAGAATGAAACTGCCCTGCCTTCTTCCCTTTTCCGTCTTCACCTCGAATCTCAATATCAATCCGTTAAATCCCGTACACTACTCGTTGCCGAACTTCCTATTACAAAAGTCCTTCGAGTCGGCGGCGAATAGAATCCAGTTCGTTTTGGGAAACCTCAGAATCAGGTTCGGGTTCGGGATCGGACTCCGGCTGCCACTGAGTCTGTGTTACATTATCTTCTGGCGGAATAGCCAGCGCGCCCGCGGGCACAAGTTCCCAATCATAATCAACACTGTCACAGAACTCCTTAATTTCCTCCTCGTCGATCGCCTCGACAGTGGGCTCGGGGAAATCCTGAGCTTCCAACATCACGCCAAAGCGGGTGGCGTCGTCTTCTGACTCAAACATCAGAACTTTATTGCGATCGCCGAGTTGAATGGTATGAATTCCCTCATTCTCGGTGCGGGCATTGAAGAGTAAGACGAACACTCGCATAAGTTTTAAAGACCTTCTTAACCACCGTTTTTTTATCTTAGAAGCGATCGGGCAACCGATTTTAAATTTTATATTTTAGATTTTAGATTGACCACCGATCCTGCACCGGCGGGATCGAAAGGAGTTGGGGCATTTGGACTACTTGGTTTGATATTTTAGATTTTAGCTTGACCACCGATCCTGCACTGCGGGGGGAATCTAGAGGATTTCGAGGAGTTGGAGGACTTGGTTTTAGGTGGTGTTGCGTGTTTTGATTAAGTTCGGTAAAGGTTTCTGGAGTCTACTCTGGAGTGGGGGCGTGCCTTTTGCCTGCGATCGATCCGGGGATCGGCACTTCCGACCTCACTTTTGAGTCTACCAAAGGCAGAAGGCACCCTGGCGAATCACAGAGATTATACCTGTCTAAAATCGGCTGATTTCCTATAATTCCTGAATTCTCTGATTTTTGAGAAACACCCATGACTAACTCGGACGATAACAAAAATCAACTCGCACCCCGCCCCCACCGCCGCTGGTGGCGTCTGCTGCTGCTTAGCGGTACGGGATTAAGTATTCTCGCCTTGGTGGGGGCGGCGGTAGGATACCAGTGGGTGCGGGAAAAGTTAGCTCCTTTGGTGGAAACGGAAGTCAGTCAGTTGCTGAAGCGACCTGTGCAACTCGGACGTTTGGAGGGATTTTCTCTGACAGGTTTGCGGTTTGGCCGATCGACTTTACCTGCAACTCCTACCGATCCCGATTACGCTTCTACAGAAGCAGTGGAAGTGCAATTTTCAATCTGGCCACTGCTGTTCAACCGCACTCTCAAATTAGATATTACCTTAGTTAAACCCAACGCTTATATCGAACAGGAGGCTGAGGGCCGCTGGGTTAATATTCCAACTAGGGAGCAAAAATCTCCGGGTTTATTTAAAACTGAAGTTGAGGCAATTCGAGCTGAAAATGCCGCCGCAGTTTTGGTGCCGAATCCTGCTGTCGGGCAGAAAACTTCGGCTCCGATTTCTGTAAATTTGAAAAATGGCAGTGCTCTATTTCGCGATCAAAATCAGCGCGTTCTCTACGAACTAAACGGTCAGTTTACTAACAGCGATAATTTTATACTTAAAGCTGATTCTATTTTACCTGCCGCTCAAACTAACGTGCAGTTGCAAGGTCAAAATTTGCCTTTGCCCGACCTCGCTCGCTTGCTAAAACTTCCCGGCATTTATTTACAAAAAGGTCTGGCTAATGGCAATTTAACCGTGCAATTGCGAGATAATAAAGTATCGGGAATTACCGGAGTGGCTAGTTTTGGGGGAGTGCAAGCGAGTATTTCCCCCCTGAAACAAATCATACAAAATAGCAGCGGTCAGTTGCGGTTTCAGGGAACTAATGTGATTGTCGATAGTCTGGCGGCTAATTACGGTTTAATTCCGCTTAGAATAGCAGGAACAGTTGCCACTGGAACCAATTTTAATTTGGAGAACGCTAGCTTCAATCTGACAACGAACGTGCAACCAGTCGCTTTGGCAAGTGTTGTCAGTGCGGTGGAGACAGAGTTAGGGAAGAAAGTAGTATTACCCGTGGCTGTGGCGGGGGAAGTGAAGGCGGATGCCAAGCTGACTGGAACAGTTGCAATGCCGGTGCTGACAGGTACGATCGCCTCGACAAAACCTACTACGGTCGATCGACTGCAATTAAACAATATTAGCACTAATTTCAAATTGGAACGCGGGAGAATGGCTCAAACCCCAACTCCCAATTCTCAATCTTCTATTCCCCCGTTTTCCTCTTTAGCTTTGACTGTGAGCGATATTTTGGTAGTGCCGGCGGCGGGTGGTAAAATTGGCGGCAAAGGTGAAGTCGATCTAGCTTTATCAAAGGAGAATTCGCGATCGGGTTTAGTGTTTGACTTGCAAGCTGAAAATGTACCCGGAGACGCGATCGCCCAAATTTACGATCTCCCAATTCCTGCTAGTGTTAATATTGGCACGGTGTCCGCAAAAGCTCAAATTTTCGGCCCGTTAGACAACATTCAAGCGAGAGTTCAATGGCAAGCACCGCAAGGAACTTTCCCTGCAGCGGGCGAAATTCGAGCCGGAGGAAATTCGGCGGATTTGCAAAATACGGTTGTGAAAATTGGCGACGCTTCTGTGAACGTGGATGCTGCGTTAAAAGACCGTCAGTGGCAAGCTTTGATCGAGGGCAATGGTGTGGATCTCAACAGTTTGCAGCAAGTCCTGCCCGACCTTAATTTGCCTCCTGAACTAGCAGGTTTGTTCAGCGGAACCGCCGAAGCTGCGGGAACTCTGGACAATTTGAGTTTAAATGCGATCGCTGCGACGGGCAAAGGAACGCTGAATATTGCTGACAGTATTGTTGATGTTAATGGCGAACTAGAATCGGGTAACTGGCAAGTTATTGGCAACACTGATAAAGTAGCTGTTAATCAATTAATTGATATTGGATTGCCGTTTTTAACAGGGGAAACGACCGCAAATGTAGACAATTTAAAATCCAAAATCCAAAATCTAAAATCGATTGGCGGGCAGCTAGCAGGTGAATTTCGAGTGGGGGGCAATGTTGATAATTTGACTGCTAGCGGAATCAATGTTAGTGGCAACGGTAGGCTCAATTTTGCCGACAGCAATGTGAATTTAAACGGAGAATTGGTAGCGGGAAACTGGCAAGTAACAGCACAAACAGATCGCACTTCCATCGACCGCTTAGTAGATTTGACACTGCCGATTTTAGATGTGGCTTCAGCATTTAGTCCCGAAAATCAGCAATCTGCCAATCTCAACAATCTAAAATCCAAAATCCAAAATCTAAAATCGATTGACGGACTGCTATCGAGTCAATTTACAGCATCGGGAAGTCTTGACAATTTGACGGCTAGCAGCATCAATGCCAGCGGCAACGGCAGACTCAATCTTGCCGGCAGTGATGTTAATTTAAAAGGAGAATTGGTAGCCGGAAACTGGCAGGGAACCGCAGAAACCGATCGCACTTCCATCAAACGCTTAGGAGATTTAGGATTGCCCCTGTTAGATGTTGGCTTAGCTTTCGCTGCTGACAATCCCCAAACAGTCGCCAATATCAACAATCTAAAATCCCAAATCCAAAATCTCCAATCGCTTGACGGACAAATATCCAATCAAATTCAAGCCAGCGGTAGTCTTGATAATTCAACCGCCGCCGACATAGGCGTCAGCAGCAGCGGGAAACTCAATATAGGGGACGGTACTCTTGCTTTTAGAGGTAAATTAGAAGACAGACGCTGGCAAGCTTTCGCCGATGCCGATCGAGTTATTCTCAGTCGCTTAGAACAAACTGTTCGCAATCTCCAACTGTTTCCACTAACGGCGACTTTGCCTAAAGGATTTGACGGCAGAGTTAACGGCGAATTCCAAGCAGCGGGTAGTTTGGATAACTTGACAGCGAAGGGAATTAATGCTAGCGGAGAAGGAGTGATTGTGGTCGATCGACTCGGGGCGATCGATACTACGGCCAAATTAGAAAACGGCAACTTGCAAGCATTGCTAGAAACCAACGGAATTGCCGTCAGTAATTTAGAACAAACCCTCAAACAAACAGGTTTGCTGACAGCGGATTTACCGCCAGAAATAAACGGAACCCTCAACGGCCAAGTCCGCATTTTGGGAACAGTAGATAATCTAACCGCCAACAACATCACCGCCAACGGCGACGGACAAATTCGACTCGCCAACGGCGGAGGAATTGTCAATGCTAAAGGCAGCGCAGAATCCGGGAATTGGCGCGCGTCTATTGAGGGCGAGCAAATTGCTCTAAGTCGCTTCCAGCAAGCCTTTGAAGCCCAGCGCCAAAGCTTGCAAACCGGAGGTGTAGTCTCCAGTACCCAAAATCTCCCCCAGCTTGCAGGACTGTTTAACGGCAATATCAATTTATCCGGCCCGATTGCCGGTTCCCCACAAACAGTTCGCGCCGGCGGCAGTTTCCGCATCTCGGAATTGCCGTTTTTGAAACAACCTTTCGAGGCAGTATTTAATTGGGACGGCAAACGAGTGGAAATTGAGAACGCCACAACTCCCGGTTTGACAGCAAACGGCTTTGTTAACGTCGAACTCGAAGGTAAAGGAGGGCCCTCAATTTCCAACTTAGATTTGGATGTCAGACTCGCCAACTTTAATCTGGCAGCCTTACCAGCAGAACAACTAGGATTTTTGTCTACAATTGCGGACAAAAATTCCTCACAGCAAAACCAGCCCCTGCGCGGCAATGTCGATTTTACCGGCAGCCTCACCGGAACCCTCGCCGCCCTCAGCTTAGTTGGCGACGTGGAAGTGCGGGATTTAGCAGTAAATCAAATCGCTTTTGACCCGGTACTGGCGGGGAGTGTGAATGCGGATGCTGGGAAAAGTGTAGATTTGCGTTTGGCCGGCGCCAGCGACAAAATCGAAGTAGCTTTAAATCAATCTTTTTTGCCGACATCTTTCTTAATTCAACGCGGGGAATCCGTGGCTAGGGGCCAAACCCAGGGAGAAACTTTGCGAGTTAATTTAAGCGATTTTCCCCTCGCTGCTTTGAATCTATCACCTGGGAAAGAGGCAGGTTTGGGGCCGATAACTGGTACGGTTTCGGGACAAGTAAATGTCCCCGGTTGGAAGATGCCGTTAAATCCGGCGACTTTGCAAGCAAGCGGACAAATTGCGATCGCCCAACCGGCGATCGGCTACATTAAAGGTGACAGTTTCCAAGCCGAATTCAGCTACGCTAACGGCAGCGCCACTCTCACAAATGGCATATTCCGCCAAGGCAGCGGTCAATACTTAATTTCCGGTAATGTTCAAACAGGCAAAAACCCGCAATTTGCCGGGAAAGTTAACGTCCAGCAAGGCAATTTGCAGCAGGTTTTAACCGCTTTGCAATATTTCAATTTAGGCGACTTGGCGAGAGGCTTAAAACCTCCTGTTTACGGTGACAGTGGCGACGTGCAAACTGTAGCAGTCGGAGAACCAGAAGCCCCGCTAATCGAACAGTTGCGCCGTTTGGCAGAAATTGAAATACTTTTGCAGCAGCAGCAAGCAGTGGAAACATCAGAAAAATTGCCTCCCTTATCCCAATTGCAAGGCACTTTTGGCGCGGAAATTGCTGTCGCCGGTTCTTTGCAAACGGGTGTGGAAGCTCAATTTAATGTGAAAGGTGATAACTGGCAGTGGGGAGAATATGTCGCTGAAACGTTCAGCCTTGAAGGCAGTTTTCAGGACGGGATCTTAACTGTTTTGCCTTTGGAAATTAGATCGGGCAAAAGTGCGATCGGCTTTTCGGGACAACTGGGGCAAAAAGCTCAATCCGGGCAGTTGCGGGTAGAAAATGTGCCTGTGGAAGAGTTGGCAAAACTGGTGGAATTGCCTTTGGTTGATGTCACGGGAAATTTGAATTTGCGGGCGAATTTGGCCGGCAGTTTGGAAAACCCGCAAGCCACCGGAGAATTGAGTTTGCTTGAGGGTACGCTAAACGGAGAACCGATTAAACAAGCCGACGGCAGTTTCAGTTACAGCAATGCCCGCCTGAATTTTGGCGGCAGCGCTTTGGTAACTCAAACCGAACCGATTGAAGTCGCCGGAAGTTTGCCTTTTGAGTTGCCGTTTGCAGCCGTGAAAGCTGACAGCAATCAAATCGATTTGAGGGCGAATTTGCAAAATGAAGGTTTGGCAATTATTAATGTATTGACTCCGCAAGTTGCGTGGGTCAGCGGCAAGGGACAGGTGCAAATTCGCGTGGGAGGAACGCTGCAAGACCCTGTAGCGCAAGGAATTGCGAATTTTGAAAATGCAACCGTCCGCGCGCAAGCCTTCCCAGAACCGCTGACAGGGCTAACTGGGACGGTGCGCTTTGAGGGCGATCGTATTCGGGTAGAGGGAATTCGGGGACAGTTGAGTCAGGGACAAGTTGTGGCCCAGGGTGTAATTCCGCTGTCTGTGCCCTTCGCGGAGGGCGATGTCGATGCGGATAATCCCCTGGCTGTGAATCTCGACAAGTTGGCAGTGAACCTGAGAGGATTGTACAGCGGCGGCGTTGTTGGTCAAGTGCAGGCAAGGGGCACGGCTAGGCGCCCGCAGTTGAGCGGTAATATTGAACTGTATGACGGTGAAGTATTTCTCCGGAGTCCCGGCGGCACAACTCAGTTAGCTTCTTCCTCTTCTGCTTCTGATTCTGATTCTCCTTCCGCTGCGACTGAGGTTTCTGCTTCCCCTGCGACTGATGTTTCTCCTTCCCCTGCGACTCCGACTTCCCCTTCCTTTGAAGTTGGATTGAACGATTTGCGGCTGAATTTGGGCCGGGGAATTCGGGTAACGAGTGCGCCGATATTAAGTTTTCAGGCGACTGGGGGCTTGACGGTGAATGGAACTTTAGATGACCTTCGCCCGGAGGGTACGATTCGGTTGACTTCCGGGTCGGTGAATTTGTTTACGACGCAGTTTAGACTCGATCGAGGATACCCCCAGACTGCGACCTTTGTACCAACACAAGGACTCGATCCGACCCTGGATGTGAGATTAGCAACTTCGGTGCAGGAAGTAACGCGGTTCCGCATTCCCGGCACATCTGTAGCTTCTGAAATAGCAGACGAACCCACAACTTTCGGCAATGTGCGGAGTGTCCGAGTTCAAGCGTTAGTGCAGGGAAGGGCTTCTCAGTTGGGGGAAAATCTGGAGTTGAGGAGTTCTCCGAGTCGATCGGAAATAGAGATTGTAGCGCTGTTAGGCGGCAGTTTCGTGGAGACTTTGGGACAGGGAGACAGTACACTGGCGATCGCAAATTTAGCCGGTGCAGGTTTATTGAACAACCTTCAATCTGCGGTTACAAACGCCACAGGATTGAGCGAATTTCGCTTATTTCCCACTCGGATTAGAGGCAACGAAGCACAAACTGCTAGTTCCAGTTCAGGTGCGGGTTCTCTCGGTTTAGGTTTAGAAGTTGGGTTTGACATCACACGCAATATTTCAGCATCAATCATTCGAGTTTTGTCAGCAAATCAACCGACAGAATTTACTGTGCGTTATCGATTGAGCGATAAACTTTTACTCAGGAGTTCCAGTAATTTTCAAGGAGACAACCGCGTCACTGCTGAATATGAATTGAGGTTTTAGTCAGTTGGCAGTTGACAGTTGACAGTTGGCTGTTGGCTGTTGTCATCAGCCAAAAGTTAACAGTCATCAATTCCTAATTTCCAATTCCCCTTTATTGAATAATTTGCTATAATAGTAACAGCAGCAAATTGGTACTACCAACCCCGCACACAAGGTTATAGGAGTTAAGTCAAATGGCAAACAAACTCCAAGTAAAAACAGAGTCGATCGGCTACAGCGACTTTTACTGGAACCGCTTTAGTCCGAGAGTTGCGACTATCAGCAGCGTCCGCAACGCCAATCACTGGGACGGCGGATTTATCACTTATATTGCATTTCCCACGAAAGTCGAAGCTACAGCAGCAATGAAATATTTGCTCTTGCATCAAAAAGCTGCTGATGTCGATATGCGGAAAGCCAAGCGAATGAAAGCAAAAGGCATTCGGTGGGAACTCAAAATTCGGGGTTTAGCTTTTAATGAAGTGCTGAAACTGGCAACAATGGATATAACTGGAAAGCTAGTTATGTCACCTGCAACTACTACTGAAGCCACAGGCTGATAAAAGCATTCAGATAACAGGTTGGGTTGAGACAACAAAACCCAACCCTTCCAATATTGGCCAATATCCATCTTCCTCTCTTTTCTCCTCCTCTGCGTCCTCTGCGCCCTCTGCGGTTAATAAAAAAAATCCTATAAAATATATGCGTTTCATCAGTCCCAAAACAGACTTTGCTTTCAAAAGAATATTCGGTTCTTCCGAACACCCATAAATTTTAATCAGCTTCCTAAATGCAATGCTGTATAACGGAGAACCAACAATCCAAGAATTAGAAATAATTGATCCTTATTCGGCCGGAAGCGTTACAGGATTGAAAGACACTTACCTAGATGTCAAAGCCAAGATTACCGGGAACAAAACCGTGATTGTGGAAATGCAGGTACTCAACGTCGCCGCCTTTGAAACACGGGTAGTGTACAATGCAGCCAAAACCTATTCTACTCAACTCAAAGCCGGAGAAGGTTATTTAAAGTTAAATCCAGTCATTGCTTTAACCATCACCGACTTTATCTTATTTGAAAACACCGAAAAACTAATCTCTAACTTTGAATTCACAGAAACCGAAGAGAAATTCGTTTATCCCAACTGCGAGTTAAAATTAGTGTTTGTCGAGTTACCGAAATTCAAAAAAGAATTGAATGAACTCGAAACTCTGCCGGAAAAATGGATTTATTTTATGAAAAATGCGCCCTCTTTGGAAGCAGTACCAGAGACATTGGGGTCTATTGAAGAGATTAATACCGCGCTGGGAATTGCCAACCGAGCAAATTTGACCCTAGACGAATTGAACGATGTAGACAAGCGAGAAATGTTTATCCAAGACCAAATCGGGTCTGTGATGAAAGGGATAGAAATTGGTCTACAACAGGGGATTGAACAGGGAATACAACAAGGAATCGAAAGGGGTAAAATTGAGGGGGAAATAGGATTAATTATGCGTCAGATAGTGCGGCGGGTGGGTGATGTTACAGTGGAAGTTCAAACTCGCATCCAGGGGTTATCTGCGGAACAGTTAGAGGATTTGGGAGAAGCTTTGTTGGATTTTAGGAGTCAAGAGGATTTGATTGCGTGGTTGGATGCGGCGGGATGAACTGATGAGTTAAAAAGAGGGTGGGGGATTTGTAACACGGATTTGGTATAATTCTCAATCTCTGCATTCATTTAAACTTTACTATCTGCGGGAACTTCCCTCTGTACCAGTATCCAACCTAACAGCGCTAAACTAACTCCAAGGGCGAGAAATCCTAAATCCCAAGCTAACTCGTTGATACCGGGTTTGACGTGGTGGATTCCCAAAATTTGATGGTCAACAATGCCTTCAACAAAGTCAAACAATCCAGCACCAATTAATATTGAACCGAAAAAAGTTTGAGTTGACAAAGGAACATCTTTGCGCTTAACCGCACGCCACAAACAGAAGATTCCCGCTACTGTTACCAACCAATCTGCTGCGTGAAACAATCCATCTCCGAGGGTATTTAATTCTAAACCGGCAACGGTAGCATCGGTTTTAACGCTGCTAAACATATGGTGCCACTGGAGGAGTTGGTGCAGTACAATGCCGTCAAAAAAGCCGGATTGACCGATACCGAGGAGAATTCCTGCGATAATTAGAGGTTGGCGGTTGTTAGCTGCGGTGGTTGGTGCGTTTGTACGATCGTCCAATGGAAAACCTCCGATGCTTTAAATGCTGAGCCTGGGTCTGTGAAGGGATTTGCCAGTACATTTTTTAGTTTTGCTGGGGAGGAGGGGCGATCGCATCATCCGCGAGATAGATTTCTGGAGTGAAGTGCGATCCTCTTCGAGGGCTTCGCTAACGCGGGTTGATTTTTGATGGATGATGGGAAGTGCGATCGATCTTTTTAAACAAATTATCCCCCTCTAACTTACCCAACGCGAAAAGATTGCCCCATCGCTTGAAATTCTTGAGTCTCTTCCCGCTGCAATTGCTGTCTAATTTTGGCAAATTTCCTAACTGTTTCCACACAGTAGAACCGTTCTCCACAGCTTAGGCAAACTTCAGCGGATACTTTTAAGATAGCAGTATGCTTGCCGCCCCGTAAAAGTTTATCAACTTCTTTGATAACTATTTCACCGCCGCAAATTGGGCATTTTTCTACAGATAGCATTGTTAATTTCTCCTATGCAAACACTGCTTCTACGGCTTTCGGCAATGCTATCGGCACGAAATATGCGACTGGATACAAATAATCTTCGCCGGATTCATCAATAACTCGGATAAATTGATGTTCCGCAGCGCGATTATCGGGTATGATTCGATAAATTTTTCGCACTTCCAAGGATGCTTGATAGTCTTGATTATTAATGCAAACTACAAATTGTGTTTCTAAGTTATGGGGATTCATGACTCCTCCTATAAAATATATTTGATTTTGATTTCTTTTTTTCCAATGCCGTGTGCTTCGTACCAATGTAGCTCAGCTTCGCAGGCTGTACCATCAGTCAGGCTAATTGTGGCTATGCCTTTGAGTTTTCTCCAACGTCCATTACCATAATTTTTCTGCAAACGTTCCACTTCCCGAATTGATTTATCTACTGCTATTGTTTCAATATTAGTAATGTTTCCTATAATTTGAAAGTTCATTCGACATCAAACATTATGTTAACAATTAGTATCACTGGTAGCCTTTTAGCCCAGTCCGGTCAGTGCCAGGTATCGGAAACGTAGAACTGGCGTGGCTTCGTGGTTTTTGCCTTTGTAATAAATCTTTATGAAAACCTGAAACGCTTAGATGTTACAGTCTACAAGTCTCGACGCGAGAGAAGAGAACGCCCCACAACAAGCCCCCCACCAACCACCCCATCAGTTAACTTTCCCTTCACACACGGGAGGTGTCCTATAGGTGCTTTGGTGTTGAATTTTAGATCATTATAGTGCAACCATTTACTACTATTCACACGCCAACCTACCCGATCGCCAAAAGCTGCCCAAATTTTCCGATCATATTCTCTGCTTCCCCCCAGACTTTCATAGATGCGTTTCTGCACCGAAAAGCCGAAACGTCCGTTACTGTATTTTACCTAAAGTTGGTCAATAGTTCGTAAGTCTTCACAGGGGAATCGATCGATATCTTCACCCCTCAGCCAGTTATCTTTTGTTCTCCCCGCTACTTCCAGCATTTTTATTGCCGTTTCCCCATCCGCCTCTTGCCATTTTCCGCTAGCCAACAGCCGATCGAGTTGACGATAATCAACTCCTTTTGCTGAAATCAATTTTACAGGTTGTGGCGCTGGCTGCGGGCTAGGAATCGTTGGCGAAACACCCCCTCTTTGCCCCCGATTGCCGGGGGATTGGGGAAGCATAGCCAACCATTTTTCCACCGACTGAGGACGCTTTGTCTCATCCATTTCCATCCCTTTCATAATTGCTCGATGCACCGCATCGCTAATATTAGGATTAATCTGAAACGGCGGCTTTAAAGGATGATTTAAAGGCCTCAAGAATGCAGCAGTTGGTTGTGTTCTCGTTAGCAGATAGTATAGAGTTGCCGCCAGAGCATAAACATCTGTGTACTCAGCAAATCTGCCCATTTCCCCGTACTGTTCGGGAGGCGCAAAACCATGTGTTAATCCAACAGTCATTTGCTGAGTGCGATCGGGAATAAAACCCCGTGCCAAACCAAAGTCAATAGATCTCTTGCAAAATAATTTTATGATATAATGAAAAGTTTTGCTGAGATTTAATTGAATCCCAACTCCTAACTTATTTTCACTCTGGTCTTGCTATAAACAGGATAAAATGCTAGAAAGTTCTGTTGTCGTTACACAATAAGTAAATCATGAAAAATCAATCTTATCTAAATTTGAAACCCGCTCAATTTCAACGTAGATTTGGTATCAAGATTGAAACCCTAAAAGCAATGGTTAACGCCTTAGAAAGCTTCCGGCTAGAAAATCCTAAAGACAGAAGAGGACGTCCCACCATTCTAACTCTCGAAGAACAGGTCTTAGTAGCCTTGGAATATTGGCGAGAATATCGAACATATTTTCATATTGGGACAAGTTGGGGAGTATCTGAATCAACTATTTGCCGAATTGTAACTGATATCGAATCAACTTTAATGAAAACGGGAAAGTTCCGTATTCCGGGCAAAAAGGCATTACTCAAAGACTCTGATTATCCAGAATTCGTGGTGATGGATGTCACAGAAACAGCTATTGAACGACCTAAAAAAAAACAGAAGAGATATTACTCAGGCAAGAAGAAATGTCATACTCTAAAAACTCAATTGGTAATTAATCAAGAGACAAGAGAAATTATTTGCACTGCTTTTAGACCAGGGCATTGCCACGATTTTAACTTGTTCAAAAAAAGTAAAATTTATTTTCATCCCGAAAGAAATAGCTTACAAGACAGTGGCTATCAAGGGATAAAGGATTATCACCCTAATAGTTATATCCCTAGAAAAAAACCAAAAAAGGGGAAACTTTCTCGTCTAGAAAAAGACTACAATCGAGTTCTAGCACAGGAGCGAATTATGATTGAACACGTTAATCGGAGTCTCAAAATTTTTAAAATATTGTCGAGTCGTTATCGGAATCGCCGTCGCCGTTATGGTCTGCGTTGTAATTTGTTGTCAGCAATTTACAATTATGAGTTAGCTCTAGGGGGCTAAATTTAAAACTTCTGATTATAACATATATCTTTTTTGCAAGAGGTCTAATCAAAACTGCATCAAAATTGTCGCGTACCATAATGTTTTGTGGCTTGATATCCCGATGTAGCAAACCTTTTTCGTGAACTACTATTACCGCTTCTGCCACTTGGCGGATGTAGTTTAAAGCTTCGGTTTCCCACAGGAAACCTCGCTTTTCTACCAAATTCCACAAATCTTTCCCTGCCACATATTCCATCGCAATACAAGGCAAATCACCATGAATGAAATAGTTGTCTATTTGCACAATATTGGGATGTTTGCACAAAGATAGCAGTAGCGCCTCATCCCGGAATTTGTCCCGAAACCAGGCAAAATTTGGATCTCTCAATAAGTCGTCTTTCAGCGTTTTGATGACAACCCGCTGCCTGTTTTGCGCCTTCTGTGCTAGGTAGGTGATGCCAAAGCCGCCCTCACCTAACTTGCCTTCAATGATATACCGATCGCCATTTAACCGCTGCCCCGGTGTCCAAACCATTCCCCTCACCGCCAACCAATATTAATTTTTATCTCGGCCTAGCCTGTATTTTAACTGTATTTTTTAAGTTGGGTTTAGTTCCACGGGCCCAACTTAAGTTCGCCTTCCCGGTGATGGTTGGCTTTTAGTTCGATCGCCCTTTTGCGACATAATTCGATCGACAAATTCGCAGCAATCTCATTAAGAATCCTAAATCCCAAAACCTCTTTGTCCAAACAGACCCTTTCTATGGCAACCTGAAAAACAGCAGACACATTTTTATAGACCTTAGTAACAGAACACTAGCAACCAGTTATGCAAACTCTGCCGAACCCCACTAAAACCCCCACCACCGAACCAACCTTCGACACCACCATCAAACGCCGCAAAACCCGGCCAGTCAAAGTCGGTAGCGTCACCATCGGCGGCGGCAACCCCGTCGTCGTACAGTCGATGATTAACGAAGACACCCTCGACATCGACGGTTCAGTCGCCGGAATTCGGCGCTTGCACGAGATAGGCTGCGAAATCGTCCGCGTCACCGTGCCCAGCATGGCCCACGCCAAAGCCTTAGCCGAAATCAAGCAAAAACTGCACGCCACCTACCAACCCGTGCCCCTCGTCGCCGATGTCCACCACAACGGCATGAAAATTGCCCTCGAAGTCGCCAAACACGTAGACAAAGTGAGAATCAATCCCGGACTTTACGTGTTCGAGAAGCCGAAAGCAGACAGAAGCGAATACACCGACAGCGAATTCGCGGAAATTGGCGAAAAAATCCGCGAAACCCTGGAACCTCTGGTGATTTCCCTGCGCGACCAAGGCAAAGCTTTGCGAATCGGCGTTAATCACGGTTCCCTCGCCGAACGGATGCTTTTTACCTACGGCGACACGCCCGAAGGCATGGTAGAATCGGCCCTGGAATTCATCAAAATTTGCGAATCCCTCGACTTCCGCAACATCGTGATTTCTCTCAAAGCCTCCCGCGCACCGGTGATGGTTGCTGCTTACCGCTTGATGGTGCACCGGATGGACGAACTCGGCATGGATTACCCGCTGCATTTGGGCGTCACGGAAGCAGGAGACGGCGAATACGGCCGCATCAAATCCACCGCAGGCCTCGCACCTTTGTTAGCTGACGGTATCGGTGACACCATCCGCGTCTCGCTGACAGAGGCCCCAGAAAAGGAGATTCCCGTTTGCTACAGCATTCTGCAAGCCTTGGGACTGCGGAAAACGATGGTTGAGTATGTCGCTTGTCCTTCCTGCGGTCGCACTTTGTTTAATTTAGAGGAAGTGTTACACAAAGTGAGAGAGGCGACGAAGCATCTCACGGGTTTGGATATAGCAGTAATGGGCTGTATTGTCAATGGGCCAGGAGAAATGGCTGATGCTGACTACGGCTACGTCGGGAAGCAACCGGGTTATATCTCGCTGTACCGGGGCCGGGAAGAAATTAAGAAAGTGCCAGAAGACCGAGGTGTGGCAGAATTGATTGACTTGATTAAATCGGACGATCGCTGGGTCGATCCTTAATTGCTGTCGTTAGCGCAGCCCTCGGAGAGGATCGCCCCTAATGCGTGTTTTAAACCCGGAGATCCCCCCTAACCCCCCTTAGTAAGGGGGGGACAAGAGCGATCTAAGTCCTTGTTAAGGGGGGGACAATAACGCTCAAAGTCCCCCTTCTTAAGGGGGATTTAGGGGGATCTAGGCTTCGATACAAACGAGAAAGACAGAGGGTTTCACTCTTAAGTTGATACCGCAGAACTCGGCAAAGTTAAATAATATATGTACGCCAACTACGACCGAGCCTTGCCTGTGTTAGATTGAGCGTAATTATTCTGAACTCTTTTCCTCCCGCGCGTCAGACAAATGGTTATAACAAAACGAGGGCTTGTTCTAAGTGCAGCAGCAGTGGTACTCACTGCTGTAACTCTTGCGAACACTGGTTGCAGTTCTAAATCTCTGGCTTCTTTTCGGGGAAGCCCTAAAGAGTTGGTTGATGAAGTTTGGCAGATTATTGACAAAAGTTATGTAGATGGCACTTTTAACCAGGTTGACTGGAAAGCGGTGCGGAATGATTATTTGAACCGGACTTATACCAGCGACGACGAAGCTTACAAAGCAATTCGGGAAATGCTGAAGAAGCTGGATGATCCTTATACGCGGTTTATGGACCCTCAAGAGTTCAGAAATATGCAGGTTGAAACTTCTGGGGAACTGACAGGAGTTGGGATTCAGTTGACTCAAGATGAGGAAACCAAAAAGTTGGTGGTGATTTCGCCGATCGAAGATACCCCTGCTTTTAGTGCTGGTATTCTGGCAAAAGATATCATTACTAAGATTGACGGCAAGAGCACAGAAGGCATGGATACGAATCAAGCAGTAAGTTTGATTCGCGGTCAGGTGAATACTGAGGTGACGCTGACTATTTTGCGGGGAAGCAAGGAATTAGAATTTAAGCTGAAGCGCGCTAAAATTGAAATTCATCCTGTGCGGAAGTCGGTGCAGAAAACTCCCATCGGAGAAGTCGGCTATATTCGCTTAAATCAGTTCAGTGCGAATGCTGCATCGGAAATGCGATCGGCAATTAAGGATTTGGAACAGAAAAAGGTAACGGGCTATATTTTAGACTTGCGTTCCAATCCCGGCGGGTTGCTGTACGGAAGTATTGAAATTGCTCGGATGTGGCTCAAAGAAGGTACGATCGTCTCAACGGTCGATCGAGTCGGTGAAGCCGATAAACAAACGGCAAACAAGGCAGCGATCTCAGACAAACCGTTAGTTGTACTGGTAGACGGCGGTTCAGCAAGTGCTAGCGAGATTCTATCCGGTGCTTTGCAAGACAACAAACGCGCGGTTTTAGTGGGAACAAAGACGTTTGGTAAAGGTTTAGTTCAGTCAGTACGCGGCGTGGGAAATGGTGCGGGTTTGGCGGTGACAATTGCCAAGTATTTTACTCCCAACGGCACTGATATCAACCACGCCGGGATTGAACCGGATTTTAAGGTAGAACTCACCGACGCTCAAAAACAGGAATTGAGGCGCGATCGCGATAAAATCGCTACAACGGCAGATCCGCAGTACGCGAAAGCTATGGAAGTTTTGACACAGCAAGTTACTGGTAAAACAGGGAACAATAAGGCGGAGTCGAAACCGAATGCAGCGCCACCTAAACCGAATGCGGCGCAAGCAAAACCGAGTGCGGCACCTTCTAAATCTAAGTAGAAAACCTGTTTCAGTTGACAGTTGACAGTTGACAGTTGACAGCGACCTATACCTGGAAGGAAGAGGATGGGAGTAATGAATAGTCGGATTTTAATTTCTCCCGCTTATGGGTTCCGGCTTTAAACCAATTCTTTCGGGTAAGGTTTCAGTTAAAAAAAGCATTCGGGGGAAGATTTACGGCTAAAAGCCAAGATTTTACACTCGAATGCTTCGCTATTTTTGGCAATCGGTCATTGCGGCTGGCATTTGCCGGCGCGAATTAATCCGATGCGGCGGGCGATGGCATCTTCTGGCGAATCGTAAGGGCCCCACTTTTCAATAATACTGGGGTTTTGTTCTTCGAGTTGGGCGATCCTCTGCGAGGGCTCCGCCAACGGCAAAATATCGCAATTACCCGCAGGACGTTTGACAATATAAAATTTTGGTGTTTCTGTCATAGCTAAATTCGTCACATAAAAGCTGGATACTAACTAGGCAATGGGATAATTATATCGGCGTTGCTGATTTACGGTATGAACGGCTAAATATGCAAATCATAAAAACCCTTGTCCACAAAGCTTCTGGATTTTTGCCTGGTTCTTTTTCATACCCTGATTAAGTAAGGCCAAAAATCTTTAACTATAAAGTCAATTTATGAGTTCTATGATTCAGATTACCCCCTTAACACACTTCAATCAATGGCTGGCTGCACAGAAAATCAGCCTCGCCTTCACCACCTATCAAACCAATCGGTTATTCTTGATTGGATTGAAACCCGATGGCAGGTTGTCAGTGTTTGATCGCGAATTCGATCGCCCGATGGGACTATTTGCCACCTCAGAAGGCCTCGTGATGAGTACCTGTTATCAAATCTGGCAATTTGACAATCTTTGCCGTGAGGAAGTGGGCGATTATTTAGGGTACGACAAACTCTACGTTCCCCGCATCGGCTACACCACTGGTGACATAAATACTCACGACCTAATCGTAGATAAATCGCAAAACTGGGTATTTGTCAACACCCAATTTAGTTGTCTGGCAACACGCGATCGCGACTACAGTTTTCGCCCCATCTGGCAACCGCCGTTTATCTCCTCCCTCGCCGCCGAAGATCGCTGTCACCTCAACGGTTTAGCAATGGTAGATGGCGAACCCGCTTACGTCACTGCTTGTTCCCAAACCGATATTCCCGCAGGTTGGCGATCGCATCGAGGCGGCGGCGGCTGCATTATCGATATCCGTTCTAACGAAATCATTTGTAGCGGCTTAACCATGCCCCACTCACCCCGATTTTACCAGAATAAACTGTGGGTACTCAACTCCGGTACTGGCGAATTAGGCTATGTAGAAAATGGACAATTTCAGGCGATCGCCTTCTGCCCCGGTTTCGTCAGAGGGTTGGCATTTCATAACAACTATGCGATCGTCGGACTCTCCAAACCCAGACATGAAAATTTTCAAGGATTGACATTAAGCGATCGCTTATCCGCCCAACAGCAACAACCTCAATGCGGATTGATGGTAGTGGATTTAAACACAGGCAATATCGTCCACTCGCTGATATTTGAAGAAGTCGTCAAAGAATTATTTGACATTGCTGTATTGCCCGGAGTGCGGCAGCCAATGGCATTAGGATTTCAAACCGACGAAATCGAACGATTAGTTACTTTCCCAGGTTCTAGCATTATATCAATCAGACCCGGCATTCATCAACCCCCTGAAACATCTGTCAAAGTCAGCGAATCCCTCGTGCCTGCCGTGATTGGCACAGAAAAATTAGAAACCGCAGCCGCAGCTTTTGATCGCGGCAGAGAGTTACAAAAACAACTAAAATTGGAAGAAGCAGCCGCTTATTTTCAAGAAGCCATTTCCCTCGATCGCAACTATATCCCTGCCTACAATAACTTAGGAAATCTCCTGCAATTACAGGGAAAAATCCCAGAAGCGATCGCCCTACTCCAACGCGCCATCGAGATTAATCCCAATCAAGCAGCCACCCGCTGCAATCTCGCCAGCGCTTACCTATTGCAAGGGAATATCGCAGCAGCAAAAGCTGGATATGAAGAAACACTACGCCTCGATCCGAATTTCTATCTCGCCTATCTTAACCTCGGAAAGTTGCACGCCTCGCGCCAAGAAACTGTCATAGCTGAAGGTTATTTGAGAGAAGCGCTGCGCCTCAAACCCGACAATACCGAAGTGAGAACAGCCCTTGAAAGCCTGACTTCTGGAAAACCAACCTTGCTAAACCCACCGCGTCAACCAGAAGAAACGCGCTATCCCGTCAAATACCAAGCTGTTTACAACCTCACAGCCGACAATATTTCCGCCTACGATGCCTTCACCTTCCCCAGCCTGCAAAAACGCTGGCAAACCCAAACTAAACGGGGCGAAATTGTAGGAATTTCTGCCACCATTTCCCATCAAATGGTAGGAATGGCGATCGCCGAAATCCTTCCCGAATCCCAGAACCCGCCATCCTTATCTGCCAGCATCATCTCCTGCTACGTCGTTCCCCACCATCGCCATCAAAGCATCGGCACAACCCTGATCGGGAATTTGGAAAAAGAACTGAAAAAAGTCGGTTGTCAGCGAGTCGAAATCTCCTACAAAAGCAGTGAATTAACAGCACTAGCCCTCGAACCCCTATTAAAAAACAAAGGCTGGCTCCCCCCTCAAACCACCTTTTTATTAGCCCAAACCACAACCCAAAAAATTGCCGAAGCCCCTTGGCTGCACAAATACCCCTTACCCGATTCATTTACCGTTTTTCCCGGGAGCGAAATCACCGCCCAGGAGCGCCAAGCCATTCTTCAACAAGGGGAATATCCAAACCCATTGAATCCCTTTAGCGACGAATCCAGAATCGAACCGCTCAATAGTTTAGGATTGTGCCATAATGGAGAAGTCATCGGCTGGATGATCACCCACCGCGTCGCCCCAAATACTATTCGCTACTCCAGCTTATTGGTGCGAAAAAAGTATCAAAAATTAGGTCGAGGAATATCCCTGTTAGCCGCATCAATTAAACTGCAAATCGACAGTGAGATAGAGAATGGCACTTTTTCAGTGGCGGCAGACAACGAGCCAATGCTCTCCTTCCTTAATCGGCATCTGCGCCCCTATTTAACCGGAATAGGCTCTTCGCGCATCGCCGTTAAACTGCTTTAAAAAGTCAGGACTAAAGCCAACTGGCACTCTTAGTGAGCGTTCCTCCCATCCAATTGCCAATTACCCATTAAAAAACTATGCCCGCCTTTGCCGCCCCCCAAACTAACCCCTTCAACCTCACCGATGTGGGGACTTCCGCCTCCCCCACCTTTGTCGATATTGACGGCGACGGCGATTTAGATGCCTTCGTTGGGGCAGGTGACGGCTTCACGCTCTACTACCGGAATACCGGCACCGCTAGCGCCCCAGTCTTTGCCGCCCCCCAAACAAACCCCTTCAACCTCACCAATGTGGGGTTTTTAGCCACCCCCACCTTTGTCGATATTGACAGCGACGGCGATTTAGATGCCTTCGTTGGGACAGGTGACGGCAACACTTACTACTACCAGAATACCGGCACCGCTAGCGCCCCAGTCTTTGCCGCCCCCCAAACTAACCCCTTCAACCTCACCGATGTGGGGAATTACGCCTCCCCCACCTTTGTCGATATTGACGGCGACGGCGATTTAGATGCCTTCGTTGGGGCAATTGACGGCACCACGCGCTACTACCGGAATATCGGCACCGCTAGCGCCCCAGTCTTTGCCGCCCCCCAAACAAACCCCTTCAACCTCACCAATGTGGGGTATTTAGCCGCCCCCACCTTAGTCGATATTGACGGCGACGGCGATTTAGATGCCTTCGTTGGGGCAGGTGACGGCAACACGCGCTACTACCGGAATACCGGCACCGCTAGCGCCCCAGTCTTTGCCGCCCCCCTAACTAACCCCTTCAACCTCACCAATGTGGGGAATTACGCCTCCCCCACCTTAGTCGATATTGACGGCGACGGCGATTTAGATGCCTTCGTTGGGGCACAGGACGGCAACACGCGCTACTACCAAGATTTGCTTCCCCGTGTCAGCATTGCCCCCGGCACCACACCCAGCGAAGCCGAACCCACCGCCCCCGTCAACGGCAACTTCGTCGTCACCCTCTCAGCCCCCGCCACCGCCAACACCACCATCAACTACACCGTCAGCGGTAAAGCCACACCGGGCAGCGACTACACCGCCTTATCGGGTAGCGTCACCATCCTCACAGGGCAAACCACAGCCACTATTAACGTCATTCCCGTCTTAGATAACGTCAGCGATCCCAGCGAAACCGTACAAATCACCCTCACTGCTGGCACAGGATACAACCTAA
The DNA here is from genome assembly GCF_036700465.1 of Microcoleus sp. T3_A4. Lineage (NCBI taxonomy): Bacteria > Bacillati > Cyanobacteriota > Cyanophyceae > Oscillatoriales > Microcoleaceae > Microcoleus > Microcoleus sp. T3_A4. The sequence continues at coordinate 42,554 of NZ_JAUBOY010000054.1, forward strand.
CGAAGACTAAAACTGCCGTACTGCAAATCGCCGATAACATACCCAAAACTTTTACCGCCCCCCAAACAAACCCCTTCAACCTCACCGATGTGGGGAGTATCGCCTCCCCCACCTTAGTCGATATTGACGGCGACGGCGATTTAGATGCCTTTGTTGGGGCAAGTGACGGCAACACTTACTACTACCGGAATACCGGCACCGCTAGCGCCCCAGTCTTTGCCGCCCCCCAAACAAACCCCTTCAACCTCACCGATGTGGGGTCTGTCGCCTCCCCCACCTTTGTCGATATTGACGGCGACGGCGATTTAGATGCCTTTGTTGGGGTACGGGACGGCAACACGCGCTACTACCGGAATACCGGCACCGCTAGCGCCCCAGTCTTTGCCGCCCCCCAAACAAACCCCTTCAACCTCACCGATG
>NZ_JAUBOY010000054.1:43073-44923 GCF_036700465.1 Microcoleus sp. T3_A4
TCGGGACTTACGCCTCCCCCACCTTTGTCGATATTGACGGCGACGGCGATTTAGATGCCTTTGTTGGGGCAATTGACGGCAACACTTACTACTACCGGAATACCGGCACCGCTAGCGCCCCAGCCTTTGCCGCCCCCCAAACAAACCCCTTCAACCTCACCGATGTGGGTTCTGCTGCCTCCCCCACCTTTGTCGATATTGACGGCGACGGCGATTTAGATGCCTTTGTTGGGGCACGGGACGGCAACACGCGCTACTACCGGAATACCGGCACCGCTAGCGCCCCAGCCTTTGCCGCCCCCCAAACTAACCCCTTCAACCTCACCGATGTGGGGGTTGACGCCTCCCCGACCTTAGTCGATATTGACGGCGACGGCGATTTAGATGCCTTCGTTGGGGCATTTGACGGCAACACGCGCTACTACGAAAACGCCCCCATTGTCAGCATCGCCGCAGGCATTACTCCCGCAGAAGGTGGCGCAAGCGGCACTTTTACCATCACCCTCAACGATATTGCACCGGATGGTTTTACAGTGGCTTACACAGTAGGGGGAACCGCAACCAATGGCACTGACTACACCACCTTATCGGGAACCGTCACCATCCCAGCCGGACAAACCACTGCCACTATTAACGTCGTTCCCACCGACGATGCCATTGTCGATCCCAATGAAACCGTTACCATCACCCTCACAGACGGTGCAGCTTACAACCTCGCCGCTGCCCCCAACAATACCGCCTCGCGAACCATCACTGATAACGATATTGCCGGAGTCACAATCACTCCCACTTCGACAACAGCTACAGAAGGCGGTACAACTGGTAATTACACAGTAGTTTTAACATCACAACCAACAGCCGATGTTAATCTTGCCATTGGCAACACTTCGCAAACTAATACTTCAGCTTCCACACTCACCTTTAATTCAACTAATTGGAATACACCGCAAACCGTAACTGTCACGGCTGTTAATGATAACCTCGTTGAAGGCAGCCATAGTGGAACTATTACTCATACTGCAACTTCAGCGGATACCAATTACAACAGCATTCCCGTCGCTGCTGTGACAGCTAATATCACTGATAACGATATTGCCGGAGTCACAATCACTCCCACTTCGACAACAGCTACAGAAGGCGGTACAACTGGTAATTACACAGTAGTTTTAACATCACAACCCACAGCCGATGTTAATCTTGCCATTGGCAACACTTCGCAAACTAATACTTCAGCTTCCACACTCACCTTTAATTCAACTAATTGGAATACACCGCAAACCGTAACTGTCACGGCTGTTAATGATAACCTCGTTGAAGGCAGCCATAGTGGAACTATTACTCATACTGCAACTTCAGCGGATACCAATTACAACAGCATTCCCGTCGCTGCTGTGACAGCTAATATCACTGATAACGATATTGCCGGAGTCACAATCACTCCCACTTCGACAACAGCTACAGAAGGCGGTACAACTGGTAATTACACAGTAGTTTTAACATCACAACCCACAGCCGAGGTTAATCTAGCCATTGGCAACACTTCGCAAACTAATACTTCAGCTTCCACACTCACCTTTAATTCAACTAATTGGAATACACCGCAAACCGTAACTGTCACGGCTGTTAATGATAACCTCGTTGAAGGCAGCCATAGTGGAACTATTACTCATACTGCAACTTCAACGGATACCAATTACAACAGCATTCCCGTCGCTGCTGTGACAGCTAATATCACTGATAACGATATTGCCGGAGTCACAATTACTCCCACTTCTACCCCAGCTACAGAAGGCGGTGCAACTGGTAATTACACAGCAGTTTTAACATCACAACCAACAGGCGATGTTACT
>NZ_JAUBOY010000055.1:0-44780 GCF_036700465.1 Microcoleus sp. T3_A4
AAACTTATGCTTCGCCGAACTTGAATCACCCATCAATTGCGATCGTGATTTTCCCTAACTTATTCAGCAAGCCCTAATTGGTTATTTTGCCAATTCAAACAGCACAAACCGCTTGCTGCTGAACTCCAACCTAAGTCTATGCCGATAAATTTCATATAGTTCTGGACGCAGGGGTGGTCAGAAACCGGGTTTTTTTTACGGAAAGACGCGTTACGGCCGGCAAAAACCGCAAAAAACCCGCTTTCTTTGGCTTGGATGCGTCCACTCAACTTTTATCTTGTTTCTCATCGGATGGTGGGGACTGTTTTTGCATTTGTTTTTGACGTTCTCTGACAGCTTGTTCCAAAATGAATGCTGACAAGCCGCTGATTGAACGGCGTTCCTCATTTGCCCACTCTTGAAGTAGGTCATAAATTCCTTCTGCTATGGAAGTTGATATGCGTTTAGCCATTAGAGGGTAATTGTTTCTTATTTAAGCCGATCGTCATTGTCGAGTATTTTATACAATTTTGTCTAATATGCAGCAAACTGTTGCAATGTGCTGCATTATGCGCTATATTCTTAGAGAGTCAAAAGCCAGCGCTGAACTTCCTACGGCCCGCGCTGGCTGATGGTTCCCCAAATACAAGGAGACAGTCCAAATAAAAGGAGACTATTTCTATGGTAAAGCCTGTGAGCGACGGCAGCGAATATAACCGCGGCTATCAACAAGCTTTGAATGATTTTGGCATCACGCAACTGCTGTCGGGTATCCGCAGCTACTCTGATGAGGATTTTGATGCCGATCGCGCGCGCATGACTGGGCCAGAGATCGAAAGCTTTGCGGTGTTTATGATTCTGCGCGTCGGGGCGAATCTGAAAGGAAGTACGATCGCCCGCTACCTCAACACTCTCAGAAAAGCAAATTCTCCGACGATCGCCGATCGCCCCGCGATCGAACTCAACCCAAATTCGCGAGGGAAAACACCTGAAAAGTCAAAGGGGGGCGATCACAATTCTTGGGCGATCGTCCGAATTTTACCCAATGCTGAACACTATACAATTGCGCGTTTTGTCAATCGCCAAGATGCGGACGATCGGCGGAGGGCTTTGTGTCGGTTTATTCCAGGGGGAGTGTTTGAGGTTGTGTGCGATCGTACCTAACCAATAAACACTTCTGGACGGTGACAATTGTAGTCCCTCAGCAATTGAAATCGCTTTTGACCTCTTACTCGTGTGGCGAAGCGCCCCTGGAATGCGAGTAAGAAGTCAAACTACACAAACTCTCGTCCCAGCAGAGTGGGACTGAAGAGTGCTCGCTGCTATCATAATACCTAGATACTGTAAAAAAGCGATGGCTGCCAAAGACCGATTCCATGATGCTGTTAAACAAGCTCTCTTGAAGGAGAAGTGGGTAATTACGGCAGATCCGCTGATCCTCAAGATAGATCAGGTGAAGTTTGAGATCGATTTAGCAGCAGAGAAAGTCTTTGCCGCTGAAAAGGCTGGACAAAAGATTGCTGTTGAAATCAAAAGTTTTTTGAATCCATCAGCGGTGACAGACTTTCATTCAGCGTTAGGACAGTTTTTGAACTACCGCTTAGGATTGCAAATGACCGAACCAGACAGAACTCTATATCTGGCAATTCCTCTCGATATATTTGAATCCTTTTTTCAAGAACGATTCACTCAGGAAGCTGTCCGACAGTATCAAGTGAAGTTAATCGTCTACGAACCGATGCAGGAGGTAATCATCGAATGGAAAGAATAGAGCAGTACCGCCAATTTATCCGCCAGTTGCTAACCACTCATGCCACACCAGAGCAAAATTCAGAATTGGATGTTGAATGTCAGCTTGTGTTCGATACAGAACAAGATCATTACCAAATTTTAGACGTTGGTTGGGAGGGATACAAGCGGATTTATAACTGTTTCATTCACTTAGATATCAAGGATGGTAAAATCTGGATTCAACGCAATATGACAGAAGCCGATCTTGGGCAAGAATTAGTCGAGATGGGAGTACCCAAAGAGGATATTATTTTAGGGTTGCATCCACCTTACAAGCGTCCATATACTGGCTATGGAGTTGCTTAGGAAATGCGTAAGGTTCCCCGGAGTTGAAAAACCTGTTGAAATCGAAATAATCAATGTCTGACGCACGCTATAAGTTAATTTAACTGTCTAACGATTAGCATCGAGACTATTTTGGCATCCAATCAACCAGCCCCGACTTTATTTAGAAGGTTGAGAAGGTTGGGGACTTACAATTAACAATTGATCGCCGGATTGACTTTGTTGAATAGCCATCACTGGCGGGCGAACTTTAGGGTCTTTTTGCTGTTCTTTTGTTAAAGCCGGAAACAGATAAATCCAGTTTCCTCTCTCCAAAAGGAACCGCCAAACTCTAGGTTCTTTGGGATTATTGATATCAGTATAATCTCTTTTGCTCAAATCAGCCAATAGACCTGCATCGCCGATCGCCTTAAATCCTTTAGGGTCTAGTCGGAGTGTTGGACCGTCGAGTTTTCTGCCTAAAGCAATGTTGTCTTGTTTGGCGATTAAGGCAACGGCGGGTAAAGACGAATTTTCCCCGGCATCGCGTCGGGCATCGGCAATACCTTGGTGGTATGCTGACCAAAACAACACTAGCAATACCCAACCGACGATGATAATTTCGTCAACGAGCGATCGCAATAATTTTATCGAGTTATATCTATTGACATTAAATTGTTGCCAAGATTTCAGGATGCGGTAAATCCACCTGAATCTTCTGCCGTAAGGATAGGAAAGCGACCGTGTAATTATGCCATTGATTTTAGCAGCAACTGTCTTGTTTATACTATTCACCAGCCACAAACTGAGGTAAATCGCCAGGGCTGTCAGCAGAAGGGCGATCGCACTTTTGAATATGCTTGTTCCGCCAGCAAAAAACACCTGAAGCGGCACCATAAAAAACGATTCGACGGGTAAATCGAGAGTCGTTACCTCTAGCTGAAAGAAGGAAAAATAAGACCAGCGATAAATCCAGCCCGTGAAAAACAGGGCAGCACCAAGCAAGCCAAAAACACTGGCCAAGTTGCCTAAAATATTCGATTCGGGGGTAGATTCTGGAGTTGGCAGCACGGATTTACCCTCAAGGGACTGAAGTATGGGTTTATAATGGTAGCGGGTTAACGCTTACCCTTGAAAGGAGTTTAAGGAAGTATGAAACGCAGAACACTTTCTTTTCTAGTTGTAGCACTTTTTACAGTAACGGCGAGTATGGCTGGACGAGTTAATGCCACCAGTCAGGAAATCCAGAAACGCAATTTGCCATCCGTACAAGCACAGGCTAACGCCAGCCAGCCCATACCCGTGGCGTTGCCGACGCAAGCGGAAATTGTGATGAAAGGAGGCGAAAAAAGAGATGGTAGAGTTGTAGAGATTGATGAGAAAGGGCAAAAATTATGGATACAGGGATCGAGGGAAAAGCGATCGCTCCCCTTGAGTCAAATTGATAAAATAGTATTTCCCAATAATGCGGTGGTTTATCGAACTAATGGGCTGCAGTTTATTCGGGGCGACACCCCAGTAGATACAAATACTCAAGCGAAATGGAACGGTATTCCGATCGGCGATTTTCGTCTGATAGATGCTGTCAAAGGTCAAGCTGAGGTAAAATTGAGGTCGCCTGTTGTGAATCGGGGGCAATTGCGGGCAATTTTGGCAGTTGCAAAAGATCGGCAATTTGTAGTTGATGAAATGAAATTCGAGCCGCAGAAAAAGACGGTGACTATTTTAGTAACTCCTTATTGATAGTGTTGGGGGTTTAAAACAGCGCCGTCCCCCGTTGTTTGGGAGCGACCGCGAGGTAATTACCATATCTGATGACTTTGATGAACCATTAGAAGATTTTCAGGATTATATGTAATGAGACTTCTGATGCCTCTCCTATTTAATGGAATTTGGTGAATTCTAAAAAAAATGAAACGAATTATTAGGAATATTTTGGTTGTATGTGTGTGTTTAACTCCTCTGACTGTACCACCGATGCTACAACCTAGTAGGGCGCAAAGTCCAAATGCACAGAGTCAAGAAGTAGAGAAACTGATACGGCAAGCAAGGGAACAGCAACAGCAAGGAAAATCGCAACTGGCAATAGAAACATGGCAGAAGATTTTAAGCCTTGTACGACAATTGAACGATCTAACAACGGAAGTATCAGTCCTCAATAGGATTGGTATGGTCTACAACAACATTGGACAACCAAAAGAAGCATTAAAATACTTTAACCAAGCTTTGCCAGTTTCGCGAGAAGTGCGGGATCGCTATGGGGAAGTTTTGACTTTGACTAATATTGGTTTAGCCTACGACAAACTTGGAAAATTAACAGAGGCATGGGAATACCTTAAGCAAGCTTTGCCAATTTGGCAGGAAGTGCGCGATCGCCCTGGGGAAGCTAGAACTTTGACTAATATTGGTTCATATTACCAGAACACAGGACAACCACAAGAAGCATTGAAATACTATAACCAAGCTTTGCCAATTTGGCAGGAAGTGCAGGCTGGCTCTGCGGAAGCTTTTACTTTGACTCAGATTGGTTGGGTCTATGACAGCATTGGCAAACCAGAAGAGGCATTGAAATACTATAACCAAGCTTTGCCAATTTCACAGGAAGTACACGATCGATTTGTAGAAGCTGTTGCTTTGAATGGTATAGGTTGGGTCCACTACAGAATTGGAAAACCAGAAAAGGCATTGGACAACTTTAAGCAAGCTTTAGCAATTTGGCAGGAAGGGGGCGATCGCTCTGGGGAAGCTACTACTTTGAATAATATGGGTTTAGCCTACGACAAACTTGAAAAATCAAAAGAGGCATTGGAATATCTTAAGCAAGCTTTAAAAATTAGGCAAGAAGTGAGCGATCGCCCAGGGCAAGCTGCTACTTTAACTAATATGGGTTTAGCCTATAACAACATTGGAAAACCAGAAGAGGCATTGGAATACCTTAACGAAGCTTTGCCAATTATGCGGGAAGGGCGCGATCGCTCTGGGGAAGCTACTACTTTGAATAATATGGGTTTAGCCTACCAAAACATGAAACAACCAAACGAGGCATTAAAATCCTATAACCAAGCTTTGGAAATTAGGAGGCAAGTTGGCGATCGCCCTGGCGAAGCTGTTACTTTAACTAATATGGGTTTAGCCTACCGAGATATAAATAAACCTACTGATGCCATCAAAAACTTGGAGGACTCCATCAAGATTACTTTAGAAATGCGGAGTGGTTTACAGCGAGAAAATCGCCAAAAGTTTTTACAAGCTAATAACTTAACTCCGATCGCCCTGACATCCCTCCTCATCGACCAAAACCAAGCCGATCGCGCTTTCCAATGGGTCAACATCGCCACCACAGCAGACCTCGCCGACTACACCCGCTTAATTGACGCCAAAGTAGCGAACCCCCAAGCACAAAAAGCCATTGACGAGTGGAATCAAAAAAACCAACAACTCCAATACCTCCGCCGCCAAATCGAAGACAAACCCTCAGACAATCTCGCCCGACAAATGCGGGAATTAGAAGCTGAAGTCTACAGCAAAGCTGAAGAAATCCGCAAAGACTTCCCAGAAGTCGCCGAACTCTTTGAAACCACACCTAAAGACATCGCCCAATTGAAAGCAAGTATCGCACCAGATACGGTTGTCATTCAACCCGTCTTGCTGACAAATGTCAAAAATGTCCCCAATACCGTCGCACTATTCGTCTTGACAAAGGACAGTTTAAGTGTTAAAAAAATTCCGCTCGACCCCGCAGAATTCGACAAACTCCTCACTCAATACCGCGAACAACTGCAAAATACTGGCGACACTAACTTCACTGCAACTGGCAGCAAACTTTACGACATCCTGATTCGTCCGATCGAAGACCAAATTAAAGCTACTGCCGCCAAACAATTGAGCATCATCGTCACGGGCAAACTGCGCTATATCCCCTTTGAAACGCTGTATGACGAACAAACTGATGAATTCCTGATCCAGAAATATCCTGTCAACTATCTCACCCGCATTTCCACAAGGTCAATTCCCCATTCAACTTTACAAGGCAGTGTCTTAGCCTTAGGAAATCCCATCCCCCGCGCGCCGCAAAATTTAGCTGGTACAGAAGAAGAAGTTAGAAATATCGCTCAATTATTCCCCGGAAGTTCCGCCTATATCGGCAATGTCGCCACCCTCGACCAATTCAAAACTCAAGCACCCCGCTTTCCTTTTTTACACCTAGCAACTCACGGCTGTTTCCAACGGGGAGGCTGTCAACAATTGGGCATGGAGGAAAATACACTGCTATTTGCTGACAGCCAATTCAATATTCGCGATGCCGCGTTATTAGGATTGCAAAACACCAGACTCCTCACCTTAAGCGCTTGTCAAACTGCTATGCAAGCAAATTCTAACGGTGAAGAAATATCGGGAGTTGCCTATGTATTTGAGCGTGCGGGCGCACAAGCGGTGATGGCAAGTTTGTGGAATGTTGATGATTCAGCTACTAAAGATTTGATGGTTGAATTTTATCAAAATATCAATAAAGGGATGAGTAAAAATGAAGCTTTGCGACAAGCTAAGTTGAGTCAAATTACTCGCCATCCGTTTTATTGGTCGCCGTTTATTTTAATTGGCGATGCGCGGTAGTTACTAACAGGCGGAACAGTTAATCCGATCGCATTTCCAGATGTATGTGTATCCGTAAATGCGATCGTCAGCAATTAGGAGTAGCAAGTGTTCACAAAATTCAACCTAATTACCTTTCTGGCTCTGCTTCGGAATCAATTTCCCAGGAAACACGACTTTTCGTAGTTCTTCTGCTCCTAAAATGATCGGTGGACACACCAGCAATAGCAGCCATTGCCAGGGTGCTAAAGGTGCTGTCGAAAAGATGCGACTCAACAATTCGTTATTGATCACGATCACCACTAAAATCCATTCAATGGCAATTCCGAGCCAGATTTGTGGATTAGAAAAGAATCCCAGCCGCAGAATTGATCCACGTTCTGATCGACAAGCAAAGACATTGCCCGTTTGACAAGCCACAACCGATGCCAGAGTCATAGTGATGGCTTGAGTATAAATGGCGATCGTAGCGGCATCTGCTGAATGAGACAGAATGCTTGGGGTTGCGGCTTGTAATTCTGCCAAGTCATAACCATAACTCCACCACACCAGAAAAAATGCTGCCATCGCTAGGGCAGCTTCCAGCAATCCCAAGAAGCCATAGGCGCGCAAAAGCAGAGACCGATCGAGAAGCGGTTGCGATTTTTTCCGGGGGGGCTGCTGCATGGTTCCGGCTTCTGCCCGTTCTGCACCCAATGCCAATGCAGGCACTATATCAGTTCCTAAATCAATGGCAAGAATCTGCATGATCACGAGTGCAGGAGGAATCTTCAACGTCACCATGAACAGAAATGGTACTAATTCCGGCAGGTTTGATGCCAGGATGTAGGTCATAAATTTGCGGATGTTTTGATGCACGGCTCGCCCCTCCTCGATCGCGACCACGATCGTCGCAAAGTTGTCATCGGTAAGGACAATATCGGCGGCTTCTCGTGCCACATCGGTGCCATTCATCCCCATCGCGATGCCAATATGGGCAGCCCTTAATGCTGGTGCATCATTGACTCCATCCCCCGTCACCGCAACTACATCCCCGATCGTTTTATAGGCTTCCACCAGTCGCAGCTTATGCTCAGGAGACATCCGAGCAAACACTAGCCCCGATCGATATTTCAGAATTTGTTGCAATTGAGCATCCGACAGATGCCCCATGCCTTCACCCGTTACCACCCGTACAGAATCGGTAACTAATCCAATTTTGCGGGCGATCGCCTCAGCAGTCAGTCCATAGTCACCCGTCACCATCGTCACCTTAATTCCTGCCTGATGGCACTGAGCAAGAGCCTCTCTTACCTCTGGACGGGGCGGGTCAAACATCGCCACCAGACCAATAAAAATCAAGTTTTGCTCTAAATCTTGCGATCGCAAATCCAACATTTCACTCCCCCCACGGCGAGCCGCCACCCCCAAAACCCGAAAGCCCTGCTGGGCTAAATCATCGTTAGCCGCAACTATTTCATTCGAGTCGGATTGAGTGAGTTCTGAGAGAGTGCCATTCCGCAAGATAGATGTGCAGTGTCGCAACACTTCCAGCGGTGCCCCCTTGGTAAAAGCCAGGTTCGGCAAATCGCTATTCCATAGCGTGGACGATCGCCAGTCCAACACCACCGTCATCATCCGGCGACGAGAATCAAAAGGCACCTCCCGCAAGCGGGGAAGCTGTTTTTGCAAAGTTTCCAGATTCAATCCGGCTTTGGCAGCAGCCACCAGCAGAGCCGCTTCCGTTGGATCGCCAATTTCTTGCCAACGGCTAGGCGCTGTCAGGTGAATCAACCGTGCATTCGAGCAAAGTGCCGCCCCCGTAAGCAGCAAATTGACTTTCCAGGATTCTTCAAAATTCGCGGGAATCTGAACCTCACCAGCCGTAGGATCGTATCCAGCGCCCGTCACTTCAATCAGAGTCGCCGTCATCGATGGATGAGATTTCTGCTTCCCGTTAAGAGGTGGTAAGACAGCGGACTCTTGGCTGGCAGGATTTGGGCTGTTCTCCGAAGATTCCCAGGGAAGCCAGAGATAATGCACCGTCATTTCGTTTTTAGTCAACGTTCCGGTTTTGTCGGTGCAGATCACCGTTGTAGCGCTCAGGGTTTCCACAGCCGAAAGACGACGCACCAAAGCATTACGGCGCACCATTCGCCGCACTCCGATCGCCAATGACAAAGTAACCGTCGGCAGTAACCCCTCTGGCACCAGCGCCACAATGATCCCGATCCCAAAAATAAAGCTCTCTTTGAGCTCCATCCCCACCAGCAGGTATGTCAGCAGAAATACCAGAACTCCCATACCAAGGGCGATCGCAGTGATGATCCGCACAATATCAGCAACCTGCACTTCCAACGTGCTAGGTTCCCGTTTCACGACAGCAGTGAGATGGGCTACGTGACCAAACTCGGTTTGTGCTCCCGTGGCATACACCACAGCCACGCCCCTTCCTGACGAAACCGTCGAGCCTGCCAGCACCAAATTTGGGATTTCCGCCAGATTGACCTTTTCTTGTAAGGGATGTTCGCCCGCTGGTATCGTTTTGCCAGCCCGGATTGATGCAGCTTCGCGCACCCGCACCGGATGAGCGTTACGGGCAACAGGAAGCGATTCGCCAGTCATTACAGAAATATCCAGATACATGCTTTCGGCAGTAACTAACCGAGCATCCGCAGAGACGCGATCGCCCTCTTCCAACTGCATCACATCTCCACGCACCAGTTCCTTTGCCGGAATCTGCTTTAGTTCCCCATTCCGATACACTTTTACCTGCATCGGCAATACATTCTTTAAGGCCGCTAATGCCTGCTCTGCTTGAAACTCTTGCCAAAAACTGAATACAGCATTAATCCCGATCACCGCCCAGATTGCCCAACCTAATTGAGGGGTTCCCGAAATGAATGCCAAAATCCCTGCCACCCATAGCAACAGGGCCATAAAGTGCCTTAACTGATCGGTAAATCTTAGCCACAGAGGGCGATGTGCGGGTTCTGGCAACTCATTCGTGCCAAATTTTACGAGTCGATCGAAAGCTTCGTCATCAGACAACCCGTTCTCGCTGATTTCAAAGGATTTATATACATCTTCTGGTGATAGGGTCCAAATTGGTTGATGCGATACTGCCATACATCCCCACCTTAGAAATAGTTACTGAAGTCAGTCTTGGCATATTTTTAGAAGTATTTGTGTAAACTTAATTTTTCTTACAATATCCCTGGGATCGAACTGCCCCAGTACAGATGATTTCTCTACTTTTAATACTGATAATATTGCATCCCGTAGTTCAGGGTGCGACAAGGGGGCCATAAAGCTTGCTGGAAAAGGGTTAGAGCTTTTAATCTCCGTTGATAAAATCTGCGCTTATTGCGAACAGAAGTGACCAATTCTTCTACCCATTCCTCACACTCATGAAAGGCGACTATCCAATTGTGACCGTACAAACCGACCCTAAAAGTGCTATGTCTTCGTTTAGTTCTCCCTGCTTCCTTTTGCAGAAAAATATAAGGAGATTTCCCCAAAATACTTGTTTTTTAGCCTTGGAACCCAGCAGTGGTCATCCGGATGGCAATCAACAAGACTAAACGTACTAATTTATCCTGTGAAGCTTGAGAATCTTTTTTCGTTATAACCACCAGTTTTACACTCCTTAAACATCGCTTCAATTCCCGAGCCTTGTTTATAATCACAGCCGTTTCTAAATCTCCGAAATTAGTCAGCAGATACCAAGGGGCGTTATTTCGAGAGTAAAATCCCAAACATAGGGAAAGCGCGTTTTTGATAAAGCGCACTGACCATCAAAATATTATTCGCTTGTCCAATGGTTCTATCTAAAGCAATAATCAATCGTTTTCCCTTGCGTATGCGTTGAGTAATAATTTATTTAATCATGGGAAACCAAACCAGAAGCACACTTAACAGGCGTCAGTTTCAAAAAGCGTTGTATATGGCGATGACGACTATTCTGCTGAATTGGTAAAGGTAGTGTTGCTGCTAACCTTTCTATGTTTACTTGCTTTTGGTTTTGCTAGAGGCACACTAATAATTTTAATGTAATTCGTTGCTATTTATTCAAATATTTTTGCAGGTGGCTGGGGAGAATTGAGGCAGCATTTTAATCTGGGTATTGTTGAAATAATAAGACTGTTTTTTTTACCATAATCTGGAGGCTGAATTAAAGTTTGTTTTTGGGCGAAAAAAGTCTATTGTCAATAAGCTGGGATATTCTTCACCCCGTCTGAGTTCTACAACCCTTGATTAATCTTGGTTTGGGGGCGCTTGTCGCCCCCTGAAATCCAGTAGCTTCAACAAATCTTAACTTCTCACCCTATACCCTATACCAAGGTATAGGGTATATGATTAGTTTAAGAGGTTGCAATGGAGATAATACCAATGTTCCAATGCGAAGTCTCTCGTCGTTTAGGACTCAATCCACAAACTCTATTCTATATTTTTATAAGCGTATTGGATTGATCCCATCTCCCCCAGCGGACTGAAGCGGACGATCGCCTTTTTAGCCGGCAGGATATGGAACGACTTGCCTTTATTTCTAGTGCCAAGTATTTAGGGCTAAGTCTTGAGGAAATTAAGGAAATTCTAGCGTTGAAAGATGGGCAATTACTCACCTGTAAAGCCGTCTATGACAGACTAAACAAGAAAGTTCAGGCAATTGAGGTCAATATTCGACAATTGCGATCGCTGCATGATGAGCTAGTGCCTTGGGTCAAGCAATGTCAAATCAAATTAGAGCATCCCGACCCAGCTTATCAATGCCTCGTTCTTGAAAAATCACCAGAAGCAGCGCGCGCTCAAAGAGCATCTTGACTGTAAAATTTAGCTCTACCTGAGCCTATAACTGAACAGAATTACATAAGTAAAAAAGGAGCCATGTTATGAATGCGGTGGATATGGAAATATTAGGATCTGGTTGTAAAAAATGTCAGCAGTTGGAAGCTAATGCCAAGGAGGCGAGCGCCGCTTTGAATTTAGAAGCTGAAATCCTGCACATCACCGACCCGATCGAAATCGCTAAACGCGGTGTGATGTCTACTCCAGCATTGACCATCAACGGCAAAGTCGTCAGCAAAGGAAAAGTGATCACGAGCGCAGAAATTCAGAGACTCTTACAACTCTAATAATTGGAGAAAAACCATGTTCGATCCGTTTTATCCGTTCGACTGGTTAGCTACTCAGATTGTGACTCGCCTCTTGGGTTTATCTATAAAATCTCACCTCGGAGCCAGTTTACATTTTTTCCTTTACGATGTACCTAAAGTTTTAACATTGCTGATTGTAATCAGTTTTATTGTTGGTACATTTCAAAGCTTTTTAGAACCAGAAAAAGTCCGGCATTGGTTAGAAGGCAAGCGCACCTTCGGGGGGAATATCCTGGCGGCTCTTGTGGGGATCATTACACCGTTTTGCTCCTGTTCGGCGGTTCCTCTTTTTATCGGATTTTTGGAAGCCGGTGTTCCTTTAGGAGTCACATTTTCCTATCTGATCTCAGCACCAATGGTCAATGAGGTGGCGGTGGTGTTGATCTGGGGATTATTTGGGTTGAAGGTTACGCTTCTTTATATCGGCTTCGGCGTTGGATTAGCGATCGTGGCTGGATATACGATCGGATTACTAAAATTAGAAAAATGGGTGGAACCCTTTGTTTGGAAAATCCAAAAATCCCGCTCGCTAGAGGCTCAAACAGAGGAATTTGAATCTAATCAACTCACTTGGAACCAGCGATTTGAACAGGGATGGTTTCAATCTAGTCAAATTGTGCAATCTGTTTGGCTTTATGTGGTTCTAGGAATTGCGATCGGTGCAGGAATTCATGGTTATGTTCCGACTACTTTAGTCACCCAGATAGCAGGACCTGACAACCCCTTAGCCGTTCCTATTGCTGTTATTTTAGGTGTGCCACTCTATGCGAATATTGCTGGTGTGATGCCAATTACTGAAGCACTGGTTAACAAAGGAATGCCCCTCGGAACTGTGTTAGCCTTCACAATGGCTGTTACCGCTCTTTCATTACCTGAGATGGTCATTCTGAAAAAAGTTCTTCGCCCTCAACTTTTAGCTGTTTTCATCAGCCTAGTGACTCTTGGCATAATCAGTATCGGTTATTTATTCAATGCTTTTCTTGCTTAGCTGCAACCTACTATCTTAGTTGAGTGCCACATAGCCTTCTCGGTTCATAGGCAGTAAATCTCGACTGTATTTGGGGTCAACTATCCCCTGGGAATTCGCCAATACGGGGCTGCGATCAAAAACAATTACTCGATCGCATCCTCAATTGCTCTAAACTCTCCCCCACAAAGCCAATCCGCCGCCCCTTCCCCTAGCCGCAATTATCCCATCTTCTACCAGAAAATATGCAAAAAATGCCTGCTTCCCCACACTCAAACTAAAAAATTCCGCCTCCCGCGCTTCTCCACCGCGAATAAATCCTTGATACACAGTTTTACCCAACAATTTCACGGTAATTCTGGTAAAATCAAAAGCTAAAATATTTTTATTAACCAAAAACTTAGTCGGCCCGGAAAGAGTTAGTCTGATCGCCCCAACTTGCACCGAATTCTCCACCCTGCCGGTTTCGCTATTCTCTTCCCCTTCAGCAACAGGTTCTGCCGAATAAGCAATTTGAATTTTTGCAACCCACTCAGGAATATAACGTCCCGCACCCAACACAATCCCCGCTTTTTGTCGAGTCTTTTTGGTGCCGGTGATAAAGCAGAGTTGCCAGTTGCCGATTAATTGCTCGAAAGAATAGCGAATTTTATTTTTTTTCGCGTTTTTCTCAGCTTCTAGGAGGGCGGCGACTACAGCATCGGGAGATGGTTGAGAATTAGATGTGGCAGCTTGTTCTAGAATAGATAGATTTTCCATTTAATAATATACAGATTTGTATTTTAAGGGTGGTAGCTGAGTTGAGAAACCCCTAAATACCCCAAAAAATCGGGGATTAGGGGTTGACTTTTACAGTTTCTTCGCCCTGATTAAGGGGGGCTTTGAGTGCTTCTTGTCCCACCCCCTACTCGCCTTGTGTTTTGGAGGGCTAGGGACGATCGCATCTGTTAAATGTGTAAGTCCTAAAGCTGCAAGACATTGATAATATTAGCTGAAGTAGCGGAGAAAAACATGGTTGCGATCGCCCCCACAGACACAGAAATCATCGTCGTCGGCAGCGGAATTGGCGGCTTGACTTGCGCTGCAATGCTCGCCCGCTATGGCTTTGACGTGATTGTCTGCGAAAGCCATTCGATCGCGGGCGGCGCCGCACACGGTTTTGAACGCGACGGATTTAGCTTCGACTCCGGGCCCTCCCTGTACTCAGGATTATCCTACAGCCCGTCTGCGAATCCCCTGCGGCAAGTTTTGGATGCAATCGGCGAAAAACTCCCCTGCATCACCTACGATACCTGGGGTTGCTGTTTGCCAGAAGGCGACTTCGACACATCCGTTGGTGCGAGTCAATTTGGCGAAGTGCTCGCACGACTGCGCGGCGCGGAAGCAGTCGCCGAATGGCGGCAACTCCAGCGCATCATGGAACCCTACGCCAAAGCTGCCACAGCCTTACCCTCCCTCGCTTTGCGCTTCGATTTGGGCAGTGTTTTTACCCTCGGCCAATTTGCGCCTGCTTTCCTGCAAAGTGCTGGCGACGCGATCGCACTTGCAGGCCCTTTCAGCAAAATAATGGACAAAAATGTCAAAGATCCGTTTATCCGAAATTGGCTGAATTTGTTGTGTTTCCTGCTGTCTGGACTTCCCGCCGACGGAACGATCGCAGCCGAAGTCGCTTTCATGTTCGCCGACTGGTATCGCCCCAATGCAGTTTTAGACTATCCGATCGGCGGTAGTGCAGCTTTGGTAAATGCCCTGGTAAGCGGTTTAGAGCGCCACGGAGGGCAGTTGCTGCTAAATTCCCACGTTGCAGAAGTTTTGGTGGAAAACAACCGGGCGGCGGGCGTGCGGCTGCGATCGGGCAGAATTATTCGATCGCACAAAGCCGTCGTCTCCAACGCTTCCGTTTGGGATACGCTGAAACTGTTGCCTGAAACCTCAGTCCCGCAAAGGTTTCGGCAACAGCGGCAGGCGACGCCCGAGTGCGACAGCTTCATGCACCTGCATCTGGGAATTGATGCTCCCGGAGTGCGATCGGACTTGGCTTGTCACTACATCTTCGTCAAAGACTGGGAAATGGGCGTTTCCGCCCCTCAGAACGTCGTTCTCGTCTCGATTCCCTCCCTCCTCGACCCCGACCTCGCGCCTCCGGGAAAGCACGTCATTCACGCCTATACCCCCGGAAACGAGCCTTACGATTTGTGGCAAAAGCTCGATCGCACCAGCGAAGAATACAAGCAGCAAAAGCAAGCGCGCGCCGAGGTGATGTGGTTTGCCTTAGAGAGAATTATCCCCGATATTCGATCGCGCCCCGAAGTCACCTTAGTTGGGACACCCCTCACCCACGAACGGTTTTTGCGCCGCCATCGCGGTTCCTACGGGCCCGGTATTCGGGCGGGTAGCGGCTTGTTTCCCGGGCCGACAACGCCTTTAGCGGGGCTGTTTTGCTGCGGAGATTCGACGTTTCCGGGAATTGGTTTGCCCGCTGTGGCTGCTAGCGGTGCGATCGCCGCCAATACGATCGCACCTTTGTACAAACATTTGCAATTAATTAAGGAAGTTATTAGTTAGTTGTTATTAGACATCTCCCCTAATTCTTGGGGAACAGGCACCATGCCTTTTCAAAACCTGCTTTTTAGGAGATGTCTATTAGTTATTTGTTATTTTTTAACGAAATTATTGAAGCGCTTTCCTAGCAAAGGACGCGAACCAAGAGTAAACAATAATTTGATATAATTAGTAAAATGTGACCGATATCTGTCAGCATAGAAATAGATAGTTCGATCGCAAAGAGGCCACCGTGCAACCCGTAGACTTTACAACTTTAACCGCAGCTTGCAGCGAACTGCGAGCCCAATGGCTGCCAGCGCGCTTAGAACAAGTCTACCAGCGCGATCGATTCACCGTGTCCCTAGCCCTCCGCACCATGAAAGGACGTGGCTGGATTGACCTTTCCTGGCATCCTGTCGCCGCCCGCATCTGCGTCGGCGACCCCCCGCCCCGCATTCCCGATACCTTCACCTTCAGCGAACAACTGCGGCACCAACTCAGCGGTTTAGCCTTAGTTTCCATCGCCCCTGTTTCATCCTGGGAAAGAGTCATCGACTTGCAATTCGCCAAACGCCCCGGAGAACCCGCCCTCTGGCACTTGTACGCCGAAATCATGGGCAAGTACAGCAACGTCATCCTCACCGCCCAAGACAACCTCGTTGTCACCTGCGCCCACCAAGTCAGCGCCAAACAGTCCACCGTCCGTCCCATCCAAACCGGGCAACCCTACGAAATGCCCCCGTCTTTGACCGATGCAGTGCCGAGTCTGAGCGAATCTCAAAACCGCTGGCAATCACGAATTAGCCTGGTTCCTGGACAATTAAAGGGCAATCTGTTGAAGAATTACCGAGGGATGAGTAAAGCCTTAGTTTTGTCAATGATTCGATCGGCTTCTTTAGACCCGGAACAATCCACCGACAGCCTCAATCCCGACGACTGGCAGCAACTATTCCAGCGCTGGCTATACTGGCTGCAATGCCTAGAAAACTCCAAATTTCACCCGAGTTTTACCCCCGAAGGCTACACCGTCATCGATTGGCCCGCACCAGAAAATCACCATGTAGGGGCGGTGCCGCCGTGCCCGCCCTCTGATTCTTCCATCTCTTCCGTTCAAGAATTACTTAACAGCTACTACACAGGTGAAATCAATCAAGAAGTATTCGCCCAACTGCGGCATCAGCTTACCCAAAAACTCAACAACGTCCTGGCAAAACTGCGCCTCAAAGCCAACACATTTAAAGAACGCTTGCAGCAATCAGCAGACGCCGACACCCACAAATCCCAAGCCGACTTGTTGATGGCAAATTTGCAGCATTGGGAACCGGGAATGAAATCAATTTCCCTCCCTGACTTTGAAACCGAGGAACCCGTTGCTATTCCCCTAAACCCGGAAAAAAATGCGGTTCAAAACGCTCAAGCAATCTACAAAAAACACCAAAAACTTAAAAGAGCCCGCATTGCAGTAGAACCTTTGTTAGCCGCCGTACAGGAAGAAATCGACTATTTAGAACAAGTTGAAGTCGCACTTTCAGTATTGGAAACCTACCGCAACACCCAAGATTTGCAAACCCTCGCCGAAATCCGCGAAGAACTGATCCAACAAAAATATCTAGACGTACCAGATTACCGCAGTACCGACAAAAATGCTGCGATCGAATTTCACCGCTACCAAAGCCCCAGCGGCTTTGAATTATTAATCGGGCGCAACAACCGCCAAAACGACCAACTCACTTTTCGCACCGCCAACGACTACGACTTGTGGTTCCACACCCTAGAGATTCCCGGAAGCCACGCCTTGCTGCGTCTCACACCCGGTACTGTGGCTGAAGAAACCGATTTGCAATTTGCCGCCGACATGACTGCTTACTACAGTCGCGCCCGCCACAGCGAACAAGTCCCCGTGGTGTATACAGAACCGAAATATGTATACAAGCCCAAAGGCGCAAAACCGGGTATGGTTGTATACAAGCAGGAGCGGATTGTCTGGGGTAGACCGCAGCAAGCTCCGGCATAATTTATATAAAGTGAGTAAAAGGGTAGATCGGCGTTTTTAGGCAAAATAACAGGTTTGGAACCGATAAACCTACGCAGAAACCGGATTTTTGAAGCCAGCTTTGGTTATACAAAGTGACTGGGAGTGCGATCGCCGCCTAAAAATTAAAATTCGTCTGTAATGTAAAGTTTTATTACATAAAATTAAATTTTGTTGTTATAATACCACTTAAGAGAGATGATATTTCTTTTAGAACCCTTTGCAAAGAAACGTGCAACTTGGGTTTCCTCACTGTGAGAAAAACACTGTGGGAACACAACGGATTTAACTATTTGTGCAGACCAGCTTTTGCAAAAGCTGGTCGTTTCTGTTTAAACCTTAAACCCAAGCTCGGACAATTGTTTAAAATTGGCGATTTTAGATTTTAGATTAAAACCGCCAATCTAAAATCTAAAATCTAAAATCTAAAATCGGTGTGGGCTGCTCCTAGAAAGTAAACGTCGTTCTGACAACCCCAATCACCAAATCAGAATTATTCTTATTGTGGTCAGGAGCAGTCAGCCAAATCAGACCAGGAGTGATAGAAATATTGTCGCTCAACTTAAACTGATAGAAACCTTCAACGTGCAGCGAAGTATCCTTATCTTCCGGCAAAGTCCGATTAGTAGAACTCGTTACCCGCGGCTCCATACCTACGATAATCCCCGCCACATTTCCTTCTTTCAACAAATCGGGAAAAGCCAAAGTAACGGCCCAGTTCCAGATTTTTTGATCGCCCCGCTGCACAGAACCCGTAGGACTAGCCAAGTTGGATAAAATGCGCTGGTTGGTGTAACCCGCCCAACCGCCAATTGCAAATCTCCGGTTCAACTGCCACGAAGCTTGTGCGCCGTAGGAATTGCTAGAAACTGGCAGATTGCTATCGCTGTCGAACCCGAAGGAAGCCAGACGCACCGGGAAATTAGAAGCATTGCTGCCGGTACCAGTAACAAAGTTGTAGGAATTAACGTAAGTTAAACCTAAAGCCATGTTCTCGTTGGGTTTGAAAGTCAACTGAGCCAAACCGCCGTAAGAACCATTGAATAAACCATTTCCCCGCGTCGGGTTCGCGGCGTTGCCGGCCAAATATCCCAAACTCAGCTCGAGTTTTTCCCCAAACTGATGCCGCAGAGCGATGCCAGAACCACCAGTCAAATAGTAAATCGGGTTGCGAGTACCGAAGTTAGAAAGAGCGCCGTAGCTGCCGTCTCCGTCAAAGTAAGGGTTGACAGTGTTGGTAAAATCGTCAGCAGCGCCGGCATTAGCTTCGAGAATTACAGTCGTGCTTTTTCCTAGAGGGAATTGGTAAAGCAGCGCATCTAAACCTACAGTATTGCTAGCCTCGGCAAAAGGCCCGGCATTAAACCGCAATTCCCCTTCAGCGGTTTTGGTATTATTAGCAGAAAAAGAACCCAAATTTAAAACTTGCAATCGAGTTCTCAGCAAATCTTCTCCAGAGAAACTCGTGTCGAAATTGATCCGAACCCTGCTGCCAAAAGCCGTCGCTTTATCGGCATCGTTACCTTCAGCATCATCTCCCCTGGCGATACCTGTCAAACCAAATATGACTTCGCCGTTGAGTTTAGTCGTAGTTGAAAACTGATTTGCTTCTAATTCAGAGGCGCGCGCTTCCAAAGCATCGACGCGGCCTCGCAAAGTTGCCAATTCCGCCGCAAATTCTTCTTGCAACCTTTGCACAGAAGCCAAATCTTCTCGCGTCGCCAGATTTCTCGAACCGCCTTGAATCAGCTCGCTAACTTTATCTAAACACGCATTTAAACCTGCTGCAAACTCGTAGCGAGTCATCGCCCGGTTGCCGCGAAAAGTGCCGTCAGGATAACCAGCTATGCACCCGTAGCGCTCTACTAGAGACTGCAAAGCTTGGAACGCCCAATCTGTGGGCCGAACGTCGGAAAGTTGCGAAACAGACGTTACCTGGCCGGCCGCATCTTGGCTGCTACTGTCTTCTTTGCTGTATTCATTGATTTGTTCTAAAACATTTGACTGTGCTGGAGGTTGGGGACTTGGATTTGGCGATTGGGAAATCTGCTCTTGGGCGCTTAAATTAGTGGGTGTAGCGGCGGGTTGGGTTTCGCTTAAGTTTGCGGGCGCGACTGCGGGAATTTGCTCCGCGACAGGTTGTTCGGCACTTAAATTTGCGGGGGCGACTGCGGGTTGGGTTTCGCTTAAATCCCCTGCAACTGCGTTTTCCTGTGGTTTTGCCTGTTCGGCAACTGGGGCAATCGGCTCGTTAGCGTTAGCGAAGCGATCCGAAGGAAAGCCCTCGTAGAGGTTCGCACTTTCTTTCTCAATAGTCTCAACAGTCAAGTTGCTAGCTAGCGACGCTGGTTCGCCTGTCTCAGCCTTTGCTGTCTCAGCCTTTGCCACCTCGGTTGCAGCACCTGCTAATTGCAATTGATCAGCTTGAGCTATGGTGGCAATTTCTACCGGTTTCTCTGCTGCTAGCGCCGTCGAAGATACGACTAAACTTGCTGCCAATACAGCGGGACTAACTAAAAGTCCCTTCCACAAAAATTTGGACATTTTTTCCTTACACCACATTGAGCCGATCGCCCGTTCCGAAGATTTAGGCGCCCGCAAATCACCTTTAGTATTCCGCCTAATAGTATTTCTTGTCAACAATCGGGGAAATCACTGCCGGAGAGTCCTGTTTTGCTGTGGCTGATTTGACAAAAACCCCGTTTATTCCCAAAATCCTTGGTTTGACTCACATCTTGCACCATTCTCAAGAACAGGCTTTCCGGCCTGTTCCACAAAGAGTGCATTTTCTTGTGGAACAGGCATCTTGCCTGTTCCTAAACAAATAATTGAGAATGGTGCAACATCTCAGTTTAAAGATACCTACCTAGAAACCTGGTTGATGGCTGGATATTGCGTAAGTTATCCCTCAGTAAGATTAATATTGACAGCACTGGCGCTAACAAATCGTTTGATCGGCTACAAATACAAGTGAAAAAACTCAAATACGCCCTAGTTCACGAATGGTTGACGCCCTTAGCTACTGGCGGTTCAGAACTCGTAGTACAGGAAATTCTCAAATACGTAAACGAGGCAGATGTCTATGCCCTCATCGACTTTGAATCAGCCAATCCCGAAAGCTATCTTTTCGGGCGACAGATTGGCACAACATTTTTGCAGCACTTTCCCAAGGCCCGCAGCGGCGTGCAAAAATATCTGCCATTTCTGCCGATCGCGATCGAACAACTAGATCTGCGAGAATACGACATCATCCTCTCCTCTTCCCATGCCGTTGCCAAAGGCATCCTCAGCAGTCCCCAGCAAATGCACGTCTGCTACTGCCACACGCCCATGCGCTACGCTTGGGACTTAACTTTTGACTATTTGCGTAGCAGCAAAGCCGGACGGGGCATCCAGGGTCTGCTGACGCGATATTTGTTGCATCGACTGCGGCAGTGGGACGTAATTTCCGCCAACCGCGTTGATTATTTCATCGCCAACTCTCAACACACTGCGCGCCGAATTTGGCGATGCTATCGGCGGCGGGCCGAGGTGATTTATCCGCCGGTAAATATCGAGCGATTTTCCTTGATGCGGCAAAAACAAGACTTTTACGTCACCGTTTGTCGGTTGGTAAGTTACAAAAACGTAAGTGCGATCGTCCAAGCATTCAATCAACTCGGCCGTACTCTAATTGTCATCGGCACCGGGCCAGAATTAGAAATGATTCGGCAAATCGCCAAACCCAACGTGCAAGTGCTCGGCTGGCAACCCGCCTCCATAGTTGAAAAGTATATGGCAGAGGCGAAAGCCTTTGTCTATGCAGCTTGCGAAGATTTTGGCATAGCTTTGGTAGAGGCTCAAGCTTGCGGAACACCGGTAATTTCCTATGCAGCAGGGGGCGCTTTGGAGACAGTGCTCGACATTCGCCAACACCCAGAGACAGGGACTGGTTTATTTTTTTCCTTCCAAACCGCAGCAGCATTAGTCGAAGCTGTCGAGGAATTTGAGCAGTTGCAAGGCAAATTTCAGCCCGAAATCAGCAGGTTGCGTGCTGAACAGTTTGCCCCCGAAGTCTTTGGGCAGCGCTATCTAGCTTTTGTGGGACGCTGCTATCAGGAATTTCAATCCCGTGATTTTACGCAGTCTGGGGCTTGAGAGTACCAGATCCCGATAGCGGGACAATCTTCCTTCTGCCTTTGTATATAGCGGTTCTCAAAAAAGTGAGGTATGCCCTATGCCCTATGCCCTATGACCTATGACCTATGCCCTATGCCCTATGCCGGATAGTACCTCATCTTTCGCTCGAAAGGCTATAAGTGCCTTCAGAAGACCTCTGCATAAGTGCTTTGTGCCTTCTTCCTTCTGCCGCCAGAAGCCCTCTTCCTTCTTCCTTCTGCCTTTTGAAGCCTTCTGAAGGCAGAAAATTGAGTATTGGAAACATAATTCAGAGAACAAAGCGTCTTGAGGCTTTATGATCAGGACTGTGTGTGGTGTGAAGTGAAGGAGTAAGATGACTGCCGACAGCCAACTAATCTCCGGCAAGGTAATTCGAGCGATCGCAAGACGCGGTTTTGGGTCTGTCCTGCAAGGAGATAGACGCATAAGTCGTTCTCTACAGAGCCTCGACGGAGAACTTTTCAAGCGGTTATTTGACATCCTGTTTTCCTTATCGGTTCTGATCCTGTTTGCTCCGGTTTACCTGCTTTTGGCTTTCTTAATCGCCTTAAGCTCGCCCGGTCCTATTTTTTACGTACAGGAACGAGTAGGCAAAAACCGTAAAAGGTTTTATTGCCTGAAATTCAGAACGATGGTGGAAAATGCGGACGATATATTGCTAGAAATCATGGAAAATTCTCCGCATTTGCGTCAAGAGTTTGAGGACAATTTCAAGCTGAAACAAGACCCTCGAATTACCTGGATTGGAAGATTTTTACGAATGACCAGTTTAGACGAGTTTCCCCAGTTTTGGAATGTTTTAAAAGGAGATATGAGTGTCGTCGGACCGAGACCTTTAGTTGAAGAAGAACTGCCGAGATACGGCAGTCACATCAACAAAATTCTCACCATAAGACCTGGAATTACAGGCTTGTGGCAAGTGTCTGGTCGCAACGACATTCCCTATCCCCGCCGAGTCCAAATCGACCTCTATTACGCAAATGACAAAAACCTTTGGATGGATATGTGGATTGTTTTCAAAACAATTGGAGTTGTGATTTTTCCCAAAAATAACGGCGCATACTAATTTTTGTCCGCAGTCAGCAATCGGTAGTTAGTTTTATTTGTTACTGACCACTGATGCTGACTACTGACAGCCAGCGACAAACTCTTTGTCAAAACTAAACAGTTCCTGGATGCCGATCGAAGAATTGTGAGCTTAACTAAAGGGGCAAATACTTAAATAAACCTACCTCTTATTCATCTAGAAATATCAGTTCTTCTAGATAGACTACTTTAGGTTTAGGTGTTAAACTTAACTCTATAACCTTTGGCTTAAGGGGGATAGCCTACTTATCTTGGGATAGCCCACTACCCAACAGCGTAGGAAGTAAACTTCAACTGGCTTTAGGTAACTAAAGTGAAGTTTGAGTAAGTTTTATAAAGCAGTTTGAGAATACGGCAGGGAGCAACAGCCTCTGCCAAAAAATTTATTGTGAATTAACACAGCCTGTCAAAGGAAAATCAGATGACGCAACGTAAGCGAGCGCTAATAACAGGTATTACAGGTCAAGACGGCTCCTACTTGAGCGAATTACTGTTAGAAAAAGGATATGAAGTTCACGGCATTATCCGGCGCAGTTCTAGTTTCAATACCGATCGAATTGACCACATCTATGTCGATCCTCACAGCGAGGGTGCGCGCCTGTTTCTACACTACGGCGACTTGACGGACGGCACTACTCTCCGCCGGATATTGGAAGAAGTTCAGCCGGTAGAAATTTATAACTTAGGCGCTCAATCTCACGTTCGAGTCAGTTTTGACTCGCCGGAATATACGGTTGACACAGTAGGGATGGGAGTATTGCGGCTGCTAGAAGCAATTCGGGACTATCAGCACCGCACCGGCATAGAAGTGCGGTTTTATCAAGCAGGTTCTTCGGAAATGTTTGGTTTGGTACAGGAAGTTCCGCAGAAGGAAACAACTCCTTTTTATCCCAGAAGTCCTTACGCCTGCGCCAAAGTTTACGGGCACTGGCAAACAATAAATTATCGCGAATCTTACGGACTTTTTGCCTGCAACGGCATTTTGTTCAATCACGAATCTCCCCGCCGTGGCGAAACTTTTGTAACTCGCAAAATTACTCGCGCCGTGGCCAGAATAGTCGCCGGCAAGCAGAAAAAGATTTACTTGGGCAATCTCGATTCTAAGCGGGACTGGGGCTATGCTAAAGACTACGTGCGGGCGATGTGGCTGATGCTGCAACAAGACAAACCTGACGATTATGTCATTGCTACCAACGAGACTCATTCTATTAAGGAATTTCTCGATTTGGCTTTTACTTACGTCAATTTAGATTGGCAAAAATATGTGGAGTTTGACGAACGCTACTTGCGGCCTGCAGAAGTCGAACTGTTGATAGGTGATTCGACTAAGGCGCGCCAGCAATTAAATTGGGAACCTTCTGTAACTTTTCAGGAGTTAGTACATTTAATGGTAGATGCTGACATGAAAGCTTTAGAGGAGCAAGGTCGAGGTTCGGGCAACGGATTTGATTAAGTCGCTAAACCAAGCCGTCAGTGCGAACAATTTGTCGGGGTAGGGCCCGGTGTCTACCCCTTTGGCGAAAGGCGCGCACCGGGGGATAGCCCCTGCACACACTTCACAACTGATCGGAGGATTGTTACAGGTATTAGCGTAGCGCGATCGGCATTCAAAGAACCAGCTTAATTGCTCGCAAAATTTTCGGCTGTGCGAGCTAAAAAAAACATTAAAATGATAGTTGAGGAATCGCGACCCCTATATCTAACTTTCGGGTGTGAAGGGCGCAAATTGTCCCTATCGGGTGCAGCTAAAACAAATTTGTGGGCAACCTCATCTTGTAGCTGAAAGCTTTTTTTGCTAAAGCAACAATTTTAGAATTGAAATTGTCGATCGACCTTTATTCAAAATCCCGAGGCTAAAATTATGACAAGCTTGGATTTAAGCAACAAACGCATTCTAGTCACGGGCGGCGCCGGTTTCTTGGGCCGTCAGGTAATCGACCAGCTAGTGAAAGCAGGGGCCGATGCTGATAAAATTTCGGTAACTCGATCGCGCGACTGCGACCTCCGCGTCATGGAAAACTGCAAGCGCGCCGCCGACAAACAAGATATCATCATACACCTCGCCGCCCACGTCGGCGGCATCGGCTTAAACCTAGTCAAACCCGCTGAATTATTTTACGATAATTTGATGATGGGCGCGCAACTAATCCACGCCGCCTACGAAGCAGGAGTCGAAAAATTTGTCTGCGTCGGCACGATTTGCGCTTATCCCAATTTAACCCCAGTTCCTTTCAAAGAAGACGACCTGTGGAACGGCTATCCAGAGGTAACTAATGCACCTTACGGAATTGCCAAAAAAGCCTTATTAGTGCAACTGCAATCCTACCGCCAGCAGTACGGATTCAACGGTATCTACTTGCTACCAGTCAATCTGTACGGCCCGGAAGATAACTTTGACCCGAAAAGTTCCCACGTCATCCCCGCATTAATTCGCAAAGTCTACGAAGCCCAAGAAAGGGGAGACAAAACACTGCCAGTTTGGGGCGACGGCAGCCCTAGCCGCGAGTTTTTGTATTCCACAGATGCCGCGCGGGGAATTGTGATGGCAACGCAAGATTACAGTGAATCTGACCCGGTTAATTTGGGAACGAATAGCGAAGTTAAAATTCGCGATTTAGTGGAAACGATTTGCGAATTGATGGGTTTTGAGGGAGAAATTGTTTGGGAAACAGACAAACCGAACGGTCAGCCGCGCCGCTGTTTGGATACGGCAAGGGCTAAGGAAAAGTTTGGTTTTGTTGCGGAGGTGCAGTTTAAGGATGGGTTGAAAAATACGATTGATTGGTATCGACAACACGCCGCGTAAGTGTGAAAAATCCGGTTTCTTGAAGAAACCGGGGTTTTTTTATGAATAATACTAAATGCGGGTTAGAAACCTCATTTATAAGAGTCAGAGGTTGCCACCTATCCTATAGGAACCCGTCCCCCTTCTGGTACTAAGAAATTATACAAATTTGGGTGATAATTCACTGACAATAGTCGGCAGCAGTGCCGTGTCCATACTGCTGTGTCCTGTATTTCATCCGAGTGAAAACTGCTATAATACAAATACCTCGACTGAAATCATCGAAAACTGAAATTCACAGAAAGCCCATGATTGCCGATCGCACCCACAATTATATCTCGCCCGAAGAGTATCTCAAGTTAGAAGAACTCAGTCCCCTCAAACACGAGTATATACAGGGCGAAACCTATGCAATGGCTGGTGCAAGCGATGCTCATGTCACAGTTGCCGGCAACTTATTTGCACTTTTAAGAAATCATGTTCGGGGTAGTGGGTGTCGTGTCTATATGTCGGACATGAAAGCTAGGATTGAATCTAAGAATATTTACTACTATCCCGACGTGATGGTAACGTGCGATGAACGGGACAAATCATCTCAATCTTTTAAGAGATATCCTTGTTTAATTGTCGAGGTGTTGTCAAATGGTACTGAAGGATTCGATCGGGGCGATAAGTTTGCTGACTATCAAGAATTAGAAACCCTTCAAGAGTATGTTTTAATTAGCCAAAAACGTGAGCGGGTAGAGTGTTTTCGCCGTAATGCTGAAGGCTTGTGGGTTTTGTATTCGTATACTCAAGGAAGCGAAATTCACTTGGCTAGCGTAGATTTTCGCACAGGTATTGATGCTATTTATGAGGATGTAATTTTTACCAAGGAAGATTCAGAAGCAGAATTTGATGAACTGCGATCGAGGGGATAAATGGAAAGTGCGATCGCACCTCGGTTCAGGAAGGGCGATCGCACTTGGGGATGTGATCAAAAAAAGGGCGATCGCCTAGTTAAAACTTAATACGTCGTGTTATTGGGTTTCGGTGGTTTGCCACGAGAACCGCTGGTTTTTTTTACAAACATTCTCCCTGGGTATCCCAAGGAATGTTGGCGAAAAAAACCCTGAGTTTCTCCAGATTTATGATAATCTGTTCAATTCGTTCTTTTGACTGGGTATCAGTTGAAGTAATTTCGTGCAGATGCTTGAGATACTGTTTGCATTTTGCTTCAACTGCGTCGGCACCTTTATCAAAGGCTGTGGCTGTCTCTTGCCAATACTGGTCGATTCCTCCTAAGAATTTATCAACAACACCCTGTTTTTTGAATTGTTGGTGAATTTCTTTTGCTAACCGCTTCTGCCAAGCTTCCCCAAAAAAATTCCACACCAAAGAAGCCAGTCCAGCAGCTAAACCGATCCCTAGAACTATTGGGCCACCAATCGCAGCTACGAAAGAAATTACTGTTGCCGTGCCACCACCGATACTAATACCAAGTGCTGACAAAAGACTGACTAATTTCGCTACTAAGATATAGCTGCCAAGATTGCCAAGGCCTGCTGCCCAAGCGGCTAAGGCACCATAAGTACCTAAACCTGCTACCCCACCAAGAAAAGCTCCTTTTGTATCGAAGGGAATAGATACTACTATTCCATCTTTGTTGGGAAGTTTAGGCACGGGGTATTTTTCTAGAAAAGTGTCAATCTCAGCCTTGAGTTTTTCAGAATTGACACTAATCCGATTTTCTAAATGACTTTGCAGCAGATCGACTAAATAACCGGGAGCGTATTCTTGAGCCTCTTTCTGTTTGTCGTATCTCTGGCGAATCATTTGTTCTATAAACTCTACATCGATCTTTTTTTCTGCATAGGTCTGAAATGATTTGCGGGTATCTTTCTCTAATTCCTTAATTTGTTTGCTCACTTGACTGCGTTTTTGCCGCATTTCTCGCTGACGTTCAGGTTCATTTTTCTCGGCTTTGTCAAGCTCCTTTCGATACTCCTCTATTTTGGCAACAGTTGTTTGATATTGCTCAATCGAGTTAGCGTATTCTTGTTGTTTGTCTTTTTTGACCGCATTGATTTCGCGGTCGATACGAGAGATGACTGGTTTAGGAAGAGTCTCGCAGAGGAGTTGAGTTAAATCATCAAAGAGACGCTGACAGCGCTCCGGCTTTTCTGACCAGAAAGTGAAGAAACGCTTTTGCACATCTTCCTTGGTAATATCCCGCTTTGTTAGCTTCCGACGAAACTCTATAGCAGTTTCATCAAGTTCTTTATACAGTCTGGCTGAAGCTTTATTGAGAATTTTGGGAAGCTCATCGTCAGGGATACTCGGATCGGCGTGTGTCGCCACAATAAAGAAATTTCCTAGCGTCGGAAAGTCGTTGCATTCATTCTCTGGGGCCGGCAACAAACGCAGCAAATTCCGAAGTCGCACCATATCTTGACCATTGATGTGACCCTTGGCAGGAGAAGCATAAAGCAAGACATTAGCAATCTTGGTGGCACTATTAGCTTTCTCAACATCCTTTGATACTTCATCTTGTTTATCAGAGTAACCGGGAAGGTCAATCAGGTTACACGCTCTTAACAAAGGAGCATCTACATAAACTATAGCTGTATGTCCGCCCTCATTGCTGTCATCAGAGTCATCATATTGGTGTACGCCATATTTTTCTAGCAGGTCAAAGGAGCCGAATTGCAAAAAATGCTTCTGACAACGCTCCCGATCCTCTAAATATAGGAAGTCAAAATTTAGCTTGCCGTTTTCATCTTGCCAAAATTTCTCATCAATAATTCCCACGTTTCCATCAAACCATTCGGGGCGACTTTCCACATGACAAACAATGGTAATGACTCTTGTTGCAGGCTGATAGCCTGTTGGCAATACTTTTTGGCCTAAAAGAGTATTAGCAAGATAGGATTTACCAGAGTCAAATGCTCCTGTCAAGACAACATTTGGTTTTTGATAATACTGGTTAATTTGTTCTTGCAGATCGTTAGGTATACGTAGTTCCGTTGGCAATTCTAGCCAAGGTAAAAAAGAATTTTCATCGATATACTGATTAAGTAAATTTAGCCGGCGATAAAGTTCAGCGTAGGGACTGCCTGGTTCAATTCCTGGGAGTGGAGGTATTTCCTCTGACATGGCAGTTGCAATGTCAACACCTAATATTTGCAGCCATTTTACTGCCATTCCCATCGGAACTTGTGCAGGGAACTGCTCATAATTTTTAACCTGTTCTACAGAAATGCCGAGCCCGCTGGCAACTGATTCTTGACTGATACCTTTCTGTTCCCGATAGCGTCTAAAATTAATGTTCATAGCATTCTGCTACCCGCTAGTTTAATCCACAGGAAGTTATTTGTTTTTTATAATTATCTTCTAATTAGGAATTTATCGGAGTCATAAAATGTCAAATTTTATCAGCAATTGAGACGATCGCTCTGTCAGAAAACGTCAGATTGTGTCATCTTTGTCAGAAAATGTCATAAAAAATATGATAAAATAGGCAAAACTTTCACGCCTACCTGACTAATGAACGTTCAAGAAGTCTTGAGATTTGCCGATGACATGGTTTTCGCCAAGACGGGAGAACATTTGGAGGATCTGCAAAAAGCTATCCTGCTGGGTGTATGGAAAGGTCAAAGATACTCTAAAATTGCAGAAGAATCTCACTGCACAGAAGGTCATGTCAGAAATGTCGCATCGGAATTATGGCAACTACTCTCAGATGTATTAGGTGAAAATGTCAATAAATTAAATTTTAGGTCGGCATTGGAGAGGTCGCAATTTGCCTACTTTTCAAATTATGGAAAAAATTCTTTACAGATTGGTAATGTAAATGTCTGTGATAATAGTTTGCAAGCTTCAGAAATTCCAAAAACCCGATCGCCCTCAAGCCCCACCTCAGACATATCCCAACCCCAACCCCGACTAGACTTAGCAGACGCACCTCACATTTCATCATTGTCCGATCGCACATCCGAACTCGCCACCCTCGAAAAATCCATCGTCCAAGACAAGTGCAACCTTGCAGCCATATTAGGAATAAGCGGCATTGGCAAAACCGCCCTTTCCCTCCACCTCATCCAAAAAATTCAGCATAACTTTGAATACGTCATCTGGCGAAGTCTCCGCTACTCCCCACCCTTAGAAACTACCCTAAAAAATCTCCTAGAATTTCTCTTAAATAAACCAGAAATCGAACTCCCTACCAGCATTCCCGATCGCCTTTCCCTGTTAATGGAATATCTGCGAAAAAACCGCTGTCTCATCATCCTCGACGACGTGCAAACCATTCTCAGCAGCGGACAATTAGCAGGAAATTACCGCCCCGAATGCGAAAATTACAGCATCCTCTTCAGACAAATCGGAGAAACAACCCACAACAGTTGTTTAATCCTCAACAGTTGGGAACCCCCCAGAGAAATTACCGCCTTAAAAGGTGAAAATTCACCAGTTCGCAGCTTACAACTCAAAGGCATAGGTACAGCAGCAGCGGAAATTTTCCGACAAAAAAGTTTACTCAATCCTGAAACATGGGAAAACCTAATTAACACCTACCGAGGCAATCCATTGTGGTTAAAAATAGTCGCCACCACCATTCAAGAAATATTCCGAGGTAGGGTTGCAGAATTTTTAAAATATGATAGGCTATTCTTAGGGGAAGAATTGGCAGCAACATTGTACCCGCAGATAAATCGTTTGTCAGAATTAGAGAAAAAGCTAATCTCCCGACTCAGCCGCGAAGCCAATTCAGTTTCAATAGAGCAATTGCTACAAGATGCCGATTTATCGCCCTCTGAGTTATTCAACGGGCTGCAATCTTTGGGGAGGCGATCGTTAGTTGAAAGAGAAGAACAGGAGAATGAAACGCTATTCAGTGTTTGTCCTGTGGTGAGACAATATGTGCTCTCAAATCCAGTTGGTTGATACTTTCCGACAGTCCGGCAGTCCGGCAGGGTTTCAACCCCTGCCTCAAAGCTAAAGTCGGTTAAAACCGACTGCAGAGTGTGATGAAAATGCAATTAATTTTAGTCCTCTTTTAGAGGACTTTCGCTGTGAGACATGGGTTTTTAACCCCTGTCAGACTGGAAGTCAAAGGAGAGATCCGATCGCAAATATGAATACTGCTGAACCTTCATTAACTAAAACCGAATTAAGAAAATCGCTCCTCCACACCCGCAAATCCCTATCAGCACAAGAATGGAGACAAAAGAGCGCGAGCATCTGCAATCACCTGCAAAACTCGCCCCTATTCACCCAAGCAAAAACAATCCTCGCCTACTTCAGTTGTCGCCAAGAACCCGATTTAAGTCCCCTATTTGTAACTCCCCGCAAATGGGGATTTCCCCGCTGTGTCGGCAAAGAGCTATCCTGGCACATCTGGCAGCCCGGAGATGCTTTACATACTGGAGCTTATGGCATACTCGAACCCCTGCCGGATGCTTCTAAAATAGACCACTCAGAAGTAGATTTAATGCTCGTACCCGCAGTAGGCTGCGATGTTCGCGGCTATCGCTTGGGCTACGGGGGTGGCTATTACGATCGAATGCTTAGTTTAGCTGAGTGGGAATCAAAAGTTACGATCGGCATTATCTTTGAATTTGCCTTGGTCGCCCAACTACCAGTTGACTGCTGGGATAAACCGCTGCACAGCATTTGTACAGAAAGTGGTTGCAAAATTGCACAGCGAAAATCTTAAACGGGCATAAACAAATTAATTTTCCGCAATTATGCCTATATCCTCTTAATCTAGAATCTAGAATCTAAAACCTAAAATCTAAAATAGTATGGCCCAGCGCTACGTTCGAGTCAAAACAACACAAGGACACATCCATTACGGTTTACTGCAACTGGGCCACAGCGTTCAAGTATTTGATGCACCGCCCTGGTTAAAAGGACAACCAACCGATTTGGAACTTTCACCAGATACTTACCAAATTCTCGCCCCGTGCGCTCCCTCAAAAATTGTAGCCGTAGGCAAAAATTATGTCGATCACGCCGCCGAGATGGGAACCCCAGTACCGGAAGAACCCCTGCTGTTTTTCAAGCCTCCGAGTGCCGTCATCCCAGCAGGTGCAGAGATTCGTTATCCGCAGCAGTCGGAAAGGGTAGACTACGAGGGAGAATTAGCCCTGGTAATTGGCGAACATTGTACCAACTGCACTCCCGAACAAGCACACAGCAAAATTTGGGGCTATACCATCGCCAACGACGTAACAGCCAGAGATTTGCAAAAGCGGGACAACCAGTGGGCGAGGGCCAAAGGGTTCGATACTTTTTGTCCCTTGGGGCCTTGGATTGTCCGCGAACTGAGTCCTGCTGCACAACTGCAGACTTTTGTCAATGAGAGCGAGCGACCGGTACAGTCATCCCCGATCGATCGCATGGTATTTTCCCCAGACTTTCTCGTCTCCTACATCAGTCAAATTATGACCCTAATTCCCGGTGATGTGATACTGACGGGAACGCCGCAAGGAGTAGGGCCACTACAAATAGGCGATCGAGTCCGCATCGAAATTGAAGGCATCGGCAGTCTTGAAAATACAGTAGTTATTAGTAATGGGTAATTGGTAATTATCACCAACAACGGTCACCGGTCAACTGTCAACGGTCAACTGTCAACTAACTAACGAACCTGCATATAAACAGCATCCGAAAGCGGAGGAATCTCTGCATAGCGTCCCAAAAGCGACTGCACGACTGCATAGACAAATGCAGCAAAAGCGCCCAAAAACACCATGTTATACAGAGTTTCCGCAATAAATGCGACTTGAACGCCGTTAGAAAAAATCGGCAAAACCAGACCACACAGCATCAAAACAATGTCTAAAAGAATCGCCTGCATCGCATTAAAACGAATGAAGTGACTGATGTTTTCGTTTCTAACTACTCCTAAATACAGAGCAAAGAAGATAATCAAGCTAGCAAAGGGCAAACTATAAATTTGCATCAATGGAGCTAGCGGTATCAACAACAGTTGCAGGACAGGAAACTGTGTAAACAGAAACCTGCCAAAGGCAAGCCCGTCAACCAACGGGAGCAAATAAGGCAAAGAAGCAAAAATCCGGTCTGGAACAGTTGTAGATCCGCGCCAAGTCATAATGAACTCTCCTGAGTCGATCGATTAACTATGAATTCCATTAAACTCAGGATAACGCAGCAGCAGGGTTTGTGTTCCGACTCGCCCGGAATTGGCTTTTTACTCAGCGGGGAGCAGCCTCAACTACCAAGGGCAGGCTTTCTTATTTAATATTGGCAATGACGAAGCCCATTTGACACTCGTACCGATCGGGCAAATTTTCCGTAGGTTTAGCAACTGGATGTCCACAGCGAAGCTCTCCACCACTCCAGCGCGGTTGCCCAGTGCGATCTGCCAGCAAACAACTTTGGCAAACACACTGAGGGGCAAGCATCTGATTTTCCATTAAAATGACTAACATTTGATACCTCCGGCAGGTTTCACACCAGTAATTTCATTGTATGTCAGGAGTTGGGGACAAACCGCTTAACCTGAACACAACGTAATATTTATGTCAATGGTGCGAAATCCGTAGTACGGTATAAGATCCCCAATTCCCAATCCCAAAACTGTCAAGAGGTTGATTATTGTGACGGACACTAACTTAGAATTCCTTTCCAAAACCGATCCGCTGATTGCCGATTTAATCGGGCAAGAGCTCCAGCGGCAGCGAGACCACCTAGAACTCATCGCCAGCGAAAACTTTACCTCCGCAGCGGTAATGGCCGCTCAAGGCTCAGTGCTGACCAATAAATACGCCGAAGGACTGCCAGCGAAACGGTACTACGGCGGTTGCGAATTTATTGACGGCATCGAGCAAATTGCGATCGATCGCGCCAAACAGCTATTTGGAGCCGCTCACGCCAACGTCCAGCCCCACTCCGGCGCTCAAGCCAACTTTGCAGTGTTTTTGAGCTTGCTGGAACCCGGAGACGGAATTATGGGCATGGATTTGTCCCACGGCGGCCACTTGACCCACGGTTCACCGGTCAACGTATCCGGCAAATGGTTCAAAGCTTTTCACTACGGCGTCAGCCAAGAAACAGAACAGCTCGACTACGACGAAATTTTGGCACTTGCCAAAGAAAACCGACCGAAATTGCTAATTTGTGGCTATTCAGCATATTCGCGAATTATCGACTTTGAGAAGTTTAGAGCGATCGCCGACGAAATCGGAGCCTACCTGCTCGCCGACATCGCCCACATCGCCGGGTTAGTCGCCACAGGGCATCACCCCAACCCCCTTCCCCACTGTCACGCAGTCACCACCACCACTCACAAAACCCTGCGCGGCCCCCGTGGTGGCTTGATTATGACCAATGACCCGGAATTAGGTAAAAAGTTTGACAAAGCAGTTTTCCCCGGTACTCAAGGTGGGCCCTTAGAACACGTCATTGCGGGCAAAGCAGTAGCTTTCGGCGAAGCATTAAAGCCTGAATTTAAAACTTATTCCGGTCAAGTAATTGAAAATGCAAGGGCTTTAGCGGCACAGTTGCAGCAGCGGGGTTTAAAACTCGTTTCCGGTGGCACGGACAATCACTTAATGCTAGTTGATTTGCGATCGGCAAATATGACAGGCAAGCGAGCGGACCAATTAGTCAGCGGTGTGAATATTACTGCTAATAAAAATACCGTGCCTTTCGATCCGGCATCGCCCTTTGTAACCAGCGGTTTGAGACTCGGTTCGCCGGCGATGACCACCAGGGGAATGGGAACAGCAGAATTTACCGAGATTGGCAATATTATTGCCGATCGCCTGCTAAATCCAGATGATGAAAGCGTCGCAGCCGACTGCCTGCGTCGAGTAGCAGCACTGTGCGATCGCTTCCCCTTATATCCCCACTTGTACTTGAAAGTGCCGGCATTAGCTTAATTTTCCTGATCGGCAATGGGAAATTGGTAGTTGGAAGTGTACGGGTAAAAGGGTAAAAGAGCAGGAAAAGATTGAGAGTTGCCGGTAGCGATATTGACAAGCGGTTTTCACCAAAAATATCGATCGCCAATACGGTTTTTAGTAAAGATATTTGTCGGGCGGGGCTGGTTTGACTAACGGTATTTGTCGGTTGCGAAAGATACCGCTCAACTGGGCCCGCTCGCCAAATATCGACTTTTTTGCTCGCGAAAAAGTCGATATTTCAAATCGTTAATTCGAGAGTTATGAATGAAAAACCTGACAATTCGCCCCAGGGCAACTGCCATTGCGGCAAATCTCCGACTCCCAAACCCCCAGTCGCTCTTCAAGATGTTTCCTTGTTATAAGCCATCTGAAATGTAGTAGACTCTGCCTGACAGCCTAATTGCCCCGCACTATTTAAAATTGATTTCAGATGCCGTACCAGTATCTGTACCACATACTCGCTTTTCTGGTTTCT
The DNA here is from genome assembly GCF_036700465.1 of Microcoleus sp. T3_A4. Classification (NCBI taxonomy): domain Bacteria; kingdom Bacillati; phylum Cyanobacteriota; class Cyanophyceae; order Oscillatoriales; family Microcoleaceae; genus Microcoleus; species Microcoleus sp. T3_A4. Next base: position 34,722 of record NZ_JAUBOY010000055.1, read on the forward strand.
GCGATCGTCGTCCTCTGGAGTACACCAATAGTCAAAAAAATTGGTCTCAAAAGCGGGCGAGTCGATCGGCCAGGCGAGCGAAAAGTCCACAAGCGCCCTATGGTCCGCTTGGGAGGAGTTTCCATCTTTCTCGGCACTATCATTGCCCTCTTATTTGTCTGGCTCTCAGGAGGCTTCATCGATGCTAACGGACAAGTTCTCAATCCCAAAGACGAATACGAAATTTGGGGAGTCACCCTCGGCGGCATCGGATTCTTCCTCATCGGTTTAGCAGACGACCTATTTTCACTCTCGGCCTTAAAACGCTTGCTCATGCAAGTTGGCGTATCCAGCATCGTTTGGATGGCAGGCGTACAAATTGAGTTTCTGACAGTTCCCTCCTTGGGACTGACTAATATTGGCTGGCTGAGCTTGCCAATTACCGTGATTTGGCTCGTCGGCATGGCGAATGCCATCAACTGGATTGACGGTTTGGACGGTTTAGCTGCCGGAGTTTCAGGGATTGCAGCAGTTGTAATGCTGATTGTCAGTCTGGCGATGCACCAACCGGCGGCGGCCCTGATTGCAGCGGCTTTAGCTGGCGGGGCCTTGGGATTTCTGCGCTACAACTTCAATCCGGCTCAAATCTTTATGGGAGATGGCGGGGCTTATTTTATCGGGTTTACTCTCGCTGGAGTGGGAGTAATTGGGTTAGTTAAAACTACGGCTGTTACTTCTGTGTTGCTGCCATATTTAATTTTAGCTGTACCGATTTTAGATATGTCGGCGGTGATTCTCGATCGACTTCGCAACGGCAAGTCACCGTTTATTGCTGACAAGCGCCACCTTCACCACCGACTTCTACAAGCCGGACTATCCCATCGATTTGCGGTTTTATTTATTTACTCGCTGACACTGTGGGTTGGAAGTTTAGCCCTAGCTTTTTCCGTTCCCAGTGGCGTAATTTACGCTATGGGTGCAACCAGTTTGCTGGGATATGCTAGCTGGAAAGTTTGGAGACACGCTCGATAGTCATTAGTCCTTAGTCATTAGTCCTTAGTCATTAGTCATTAGTCAATGGTTAGTTGTTTGTTATTTGTTCTAATAACTAATGCCCCATGCCCAATGCCCTGTTTGGCCAATGCCCAATGCCCCATGCCCCATGCCCAGAGTCCAGTGCCCTGTTTGGCCAATGCCCTGTTTGGCCAATTCCCAATTACCAATGCCCAATTCCCCAATCTAAAATCCAAAATCTAAAATCTAAAATTGAATGGTTGCTGAAATTATTTGTGTTGGCACTGAATTGCTGTTAGGCGATATTCTTAATAGCAATGCCCAGTTTTTAGCCAAAGAATTAGCGAGTCTGGGAATCCCTCACTACTATCAAACAGTGGTGGGGGACAATCCAGAACGCATCAAACAAGTGTTAGAAATTGCCGTCAGTCGATCGCAGCTTTTGCTCTTCACCGGAGGCCTGGGCCCCACACCAGACGACCTCACAGTCGAAACGATCGCCGATTTTTTTGGGGTTCCTCTCATCGAAAAGCCGGAAATTATCGCAGATATCGAATACAAATATGCCCAGCGGGGACGCACCATGAGCCCCAGCAATCGCAAACAAGCTTTAATTCCAGAAAGTGCGGACATTCTGCCAAACCGCAGCGGTTCTGCACCGGGCATTATTTGGCAGCCGGTTTCTGACGTGACAGTAATGACATTTCCCGGCGTACCGGCGGAAATGCACTTGATGTGGCGAGAAACCGCCGTTCCTTACCTGAAAAATGGCGGCTGGTGTAGCGCCACTATTTACAGCCGCACATTAAAATTTTGGGGGATTGCTGAGTCGGCATTGGCGGAAAAAGTAGATAGTTTTCTGAATTTAACTAATCCTACTGTGGCTCCCTACGCCAATCACGGCGAAGTCAAACTGCGGATTTCGGCCCGCGCGGAGTCCTCCGTGGCTGCGAAAAACGTGATTGAGCCGATCGAACAACAATTGCGGCAAATTGCCGGCTTAGACTGTTACGGTGCTGATAGCGATACCCTCGCTTCCACTGTCGGCCAACTGTTGCTGGATGCGGGACAAACTCTTAGCGTTGCTGAATCCTGCACCGGAGGAGGATTGGGGGCGATGCTGACTGGTGTTCCCGGCAGTTCGAGCTACTTTTTAGGTGGGATAATTTCTTACGACAATCGGGTTAAGGAAGGATTATTAGGTGTTAATCCCCAAGATTTAGCCGAATTTGGCGCAGTCAGCCACCAAGTGGCAAAACAAATGGCTGCGGGAGTTCGCGCCAGCCTCAATACCGATTGGGGATTGAGCATTACAGGCATCGCCGGGCCCGGAGGCGGCACAGATGCTAAGCCTGTCGGACTGGTTTATGTCGGTTTAGCGGGGCCCCACGGGGACGCAGAAAGTTTTGAATACCGTTTTGGCGATGCCAGAGGCCGCGATTGGATTCGGAATCTGAGTAGCTGTACGGCGCTCGATCGGCTCCGGCGTAAATTATTGCTGGCAAAAGCGTAGAAAAAATCCTACGATTGGTCAATTGTCAACAGTCAATCGTAAGCTTAAGCTTTATTTAAGACTCTATACTCTGATATAATTCGGCAATTTTCCTTTTGCCTCTTGATTATCTGTAAAGATTCGTTATGATAATAAGATAGGACTGATTGGCCAATATACTGAATCTCTCCATTGCTCAAAATAACCAGCAAGCGAGAAAGCAAGTTTGACCTTTGGTTTCAAAGTCGTGCCTGCTTATTTTCAGATATTTAGCCGTCGGTTTAGCAATCTAGACTATAAAAAAAGGAGCTATCCGTTCAATGGAAGACATTGAAAAGGTGCTGGAAGAAATTAAAGAATGGGTTCGCAAGCTGATAGAAGGACTGCTGAGTCCCGATCCTGAACCGGAACTTGAACCGATTCGTATTCCTGTCAACCAACCAAGGAATCGCAGGTAGTCGGGACTGAATTAGAAGCTTAAGGTTTAAGGTTTGACGTTTGAGGTGGCAGGGTGGTTCTAAATCCCATGTCAAAACTCTCATAATTTTTGTTGCGCTGGAAATTTTAAAATTGTTAAATATCCTGGTACTTCACGGCCCTAATCTGAATCTATTGGGTCAGCGAGAACCTGGAGTTTATGGTTCTGCGACTTTAAATGATATCAACAAGTTGCTAGAACGAGAAGCGCAAGCCCTCCAGGTGCAAGTCTCAATTCAGCAGTCGAATCATGAAGGGGTGTTGGTGGATGCAATTCACTCGATGTTAGGGCAGCACCAAGGCTTATTGATTAATGCTGGAGCTTATACTCATACGAGTGTGGCAATTAGAGACGCGATCGCCGCAGTGAATATCCCTGCGGTAGAAGTTCATCTGAGCAATATTTATCGGCGGGAAGCTTTTCGGCATCACTCGTTTATCGCAGCGGTGGCGATCGGGCAAATCAGCGGTTTTGGCTCAGAAAGTTATCGGCTGGGGCTGCAAGCTCTAGTTAGTTACCTGATTAAAAATTAGAAATTTACCGATTGTAGCGATCGGATAAGGGCAGGTTTTAGATGGAAAACCAGCCCTTATATGTTTGGGTTGAATTCAAATTAATCACAAAAGTTACGCAAAGAAGGAAACCAGGAAGAATTCTAAATTACCAATTACCAATTACCAATTACTAACAACTTGAGTTAAATTCAAATGCGGCATTCCCTGTTGAGCAAGTTTCAAGGAACCATCCTAGGGGCAGTTTTAGGAGACTCTATAGGCCTGCAATACCAGAGGCAACTCGTGGGTATTCCCCCCCAAACAGAAGACTTGCAGCCGATTTTACAACTGACGAAACACCAACAATTGACCGTAAGTGGCGCAACATTGGCGTTGAATTCTGTCAACAGTAAAATCCCAACTCGCAGAGACTCATCCGCATCCGGGAGACTTGCGGTAGCGTGTGTTCAAAGTTTAATTCGGTGTAGGGGTTTAGATTTAAAAGATTGGCGCGATACTTGGGAAGCATTTGCCAAGTCGGAAATCTACCATCCCCGCAACAGTGAGTTTCAAACCCTGCTTAACCCTGGTGAAGCTGCTGTTGCTGCGCTGCCATCCGCGATGTTTTTTCACGAAAATAAAGCCAAGCTGCGAGAAAAAATCATGCTGGCGATAGAGGTTTGGCACCACGAAAACCAGCCAGAATGGGAAACAGCAATTTTAGCAGTAGCATATACGATCGCCCGCTCTCTCAAAGAAAGACTTGACCCCGCGACAGCGATCGAGCAAACACTTGCCTACCTGAAAACCGATAATGCCATAACAGAGCTGCTGCTGCAAGTGCAAATACTACTAGAAAAGGGAGCCGATTTAGAAACAGCCGCCACTCATCTGTGCAAAAGCGCCACAGCTTTGCGAGAAAGACAGGGCGAAGGTGAAAAAAAATTACAAACCCAGTCAATTGTCAACCCAGGAAATTTCATTCCCATTGCCTTAGCTTTCTACTGCTTTTTGAACACCCCAGAAGACTTGCGCTTGTCAGTGGTGCGGGCTGCCCGCTGTGGTATAGCCGGACAAATAACCTGCGCTTTGACAGGAGCTTTGTCTGGAGCCTATAACGGCGTTGCTGGGATTCCTGTAGAATGGCGACAGGTATCTTCGGCTGAGGTTAATTCGCAGCAGCTAGCCGAGGGCCGAGAACCCTCGCTCTGGGGAACGGGCAGCGAGGCAAAAATTGTAGAGTTAGCAAATAACCTGTTTGCTGTTTGGGCAGGAGTTTACAGCCCAGATGCCGCACTGGATTCCGCAGCGCTAGCCCGATCGGTGGCTGCACCTTATGTCATTAGACCTCGTAAAATATAAAGTTTGGAGCTTTTAACGGTAAGGGGACACCAGAAATTAGCAATTAGCCATTAACAACTCAAAAGCGAAAGGGGAAGGAGAGCAACAATTAAAGATTAAAAAGTGAGAAATTAAATGTGAAAAATTAAATCCGACGCCCCTGCCCCAACAAGCCAGGTTTAAACGAGAATAGGGGGTTGGGAAACGAAGAATCTACGGAGAAACGGGGTTTTTAGCCCTCGCGCGCGAGTTCTGTTCAAGATGGATAAGGGAAGCAAAGAAGCTGCTTGCGTTGTGGGCCACCGTCAGGAAAGCCAACTGCTGGCGATAGTCAGACAAAGTGGCCTGGAGGGCTGAATATTCAGCCACGGTAGTTCAGATAAAATCAATCAAGATGCCTAGTCAGAAATTCTGACAAAGCTGCTGGATAACAGTGATATATCTTCGACACAAATGAATACGCTCTCCTCATTGATGCGGCAGATTGAGCAGCTAGGGGCTGCGCGCTCACTGCGCCAACACATTGCTAAAGTGCAAAATGGCTGTAGCAAAGCAGATACAGATCGCGCTGGCGGGCCTCTCCTGAGCCGTTTGTCGCGCCCGAAATGGATTCTTCCCGAGACTTTTACTACTAGATTTACAAGTAAAACCTCCAAATCAAGTCTCAAAAATCAAGCTCGTTCCCCTATGTTGGCGCTGGTAGCGGTAGTTTCCCTAAGCAGCACTCTGGGCCACCGCTTCTACAACCAGCCGAAACTGGATGTGGGGACGAAAGCTCCTCAGACGATTAAGGCTCCTGCTACTGCTAGCGTCCCCGATTACAAAACTACTGAAGAACAGCGGAAAGCAGCGCGGACAGGGGCTGTAGCGATATTAATGCTGGATTCGGCGGTCGATCGACAAATTTATCAAGAATTGCAACAATTTTTGCAGCAGGGAAGCGAGCTACGGGAGGCGGTAGGCCCGTTTCCGTTTGCGAGTACCTCGGCGCTCTCACTTGCGGTCCAGGTTTACTTGCGGGGCTGTCCCGAGTGGGAGTGGCGCTCGATTTTGGCGCAAGCGGGTGACAAAAGGGCAACTTCCGAGCGATTGAGTTTGGATTCCCCGGCAATTGCTGGGGCAACAGATAACAAGTCTCAGCAAGATGCTATCGCTCAACTGCAAGCTTACAGCCGATCGGTCCGGGCAGCAGATTTTCAAAGCCTGACAGACAGTATTTCCTCTGCTCGCCAGCGCTATCTCAATGCTGTGGAGGCGCTGGGAAAACCGTCGGTTTTGGGTCTGCCACAGATTTACGATACTTCGCTGTTTGATTTGTCCGATGAAGCTTGGCAGAAAACCCAAACCGGTATGAGTCGGGCGGCAAAAAGAATGGTGGCTCAAGGTATCCCGCAGGGGTTGCCCAAAGAGATTTTGCAAGAAGCCGTGAAGCTGCAAGTGGCTGATGAAGTGCCGTTAGAGTCCCAAGCTTTGGCGGTGGAGGGTTTAACAGCGATTTTGCAGCCAAATCTGGTGAGAGATCGCGAGGAAACCAAACAGCTAGCTGAATTAGCGGCGCAAAAGGTGAAACCGGTGATGATCGCAGTAGATCAGGGCGAGATAATTGTTGCCCAAGGACAAGAGATCTCGCAGCAAGATTTCGTGTTGCTGGACTATTTTGGTTTAAGTCGGCGGGGGGTGAATTGGCTGGGGCTGACGGGTTTTGTTTGTTTAGTCGCGGGGGCAATTGCGATCGTACTGCTGGTGGAAAGGCACTACCGCTTGCGCCGCAGAGATCATTTGCTATTGCTGCTGCTGACTTTGAGCGCGCCGGTGCTAGTGAGTTTGGGCCTGCCTTGGACGAGTTTGCCGGCGATCGGGATTTTAGCGGGCGGCTTCTACGGTTCGGCAGTGGGAGTGACTGTGGTGGGGTTGCTGTCGGCGCTGCTGCCCGTTGGCTTAAATGTGGACTTGATTCATTTGGTGGCTAGCGGGGCGGGGGGATTGCTGGGCGCTTTTATGGCCGGGCGGCTGCGATCGCGCGAGGAATTGGCTCTTTTGGGCTTGGCTGTTGGGTTGACTCAGGGTACGGTTTATCTGGTGGGGACTTTGATTGCCAGCGCGGCTGCCGGTGCGATTTGGTACGTCGTGCTCGGTACGGTGGGCGCGCAAAGTTTGGCCGGTTTGGCTTGGAGCGTTGTGGCGATCGGCGTCAGCCCTTATTTGGAACACGTTTTTGACTTGATTACGCCGATCCGGCTGGCGGAACTTGCCAATCCCAACCGCCCGCTGTTGAAGAAATTGGCTGCCGAGGTTCCGGGGACTTTTCAGCACACGCTGTTTGTGGCGAGTTTGGCGGAGGCTGCGGCCCGGGAACTCGGCTGCAATGTTGAGCTGGTCAGAGCTGGAACATTATACCACGATATTGGAAAAATGCACGACCCGCTCGGATTCTGTGAAAATCAAATGGGTGGGGGCAACAAACACGATGAAATTAATGACCCTTGGGCAAGCGCGGAGATTATTAAAAAGCACGTTACCGAGGGTTTGGTGATGGCGCGGAAGCATCGATTGCCAAAGGCGATTCAGGCGTTTATTCCTGAGCACCAAGGTACAATGTTAATTGCTTACTTCTACCACCAAGCGCAGCAAATTGCTGCACAAGAAATAGAAGATTTAAAGATTGCTTTGCCAGATGCGGATAATTCAAAGTTAACAATCGCAAGTCGCCAAGTGAGGGAGGAAGATTTTCGCTACGATGGGCCGATTCCGCAGTCGCGGGAAACCGGGATTTTGATGCTGGCGGATTCTTGCGAGGCTGCTTTGCGATCGCTCAAGGATGCTACTCATGAAGAGGCTTTGAATATGGTTAATCGGATTTTGAGGGCTCGCTGGCAGGATAATCAGTTGATTGATTCGGATTTGACGCGGGAGGATATGTCTCTAATTGCGGAGATTTTTGTGCGAGTTTGGGAACAGTTCAATCACAAGCGGATTGCTTACCCTAGTGCAGTTTTCACTCCCAGGTAGGAGGAAATTTTTAGTTATTAAAAATCAGTTGGCATTTTAGTTGTGAATGAGATTGCATTGAGATTTGCCGCGCAAATAGTCATGCACTTCAGAATTGTCGCTGACAATTAAGACAGGTTTTTTGATTCCTCAAAATTCCGAAGAGTCGATATCTCTTTCGCCGGTTAGGTGCGATCGCAATTTTTGCCAGTCTTGGGCATCGATCGCATTTGCAAAAGCGATGATACAGCAGATTCCATATTTATGAAGTACACCCGCCTCTAGTTAGCTCCTCGTAGGAAGACCGCAGTGCCGTGTCCCTACACTTCACAAACCTGGAATACGCTGTAGTATCTACAACCCCAGCGCAGTCAACAATCCAGCGGATTTCTTGCCGTTCCTACATCACACATAAATTTGGTGACTTGTGAGTTCAAAAGATTTTAATTTTTAACCGCAGATGAACGCGGATTAACGCGGATTTTTTATCTTGATTCTATCCTTTGACTCCCGCAGCAGTTTCTGTTGGGACAATGTATTTTTGCAAGAGCAAAAATAGTCCTAAAACTGGAACAATAGAAATAATAGAACCCGCCGCAACTAAACGCCAATCTAAAGAAAATGTCCCGGCTAAATTAGCTACCCCTAAAGGTAAAGTGTAATATTCCGGCCTGTCTAAAACTAGCAGTGGCCACAGAAAGTCGCTCCAAGAACCGATAAATACGAAAATTCCTAGGGTAACTAAAGCTGGCTTAATTGCCGGAATCATGACGTGCCACCAAATGCCTAATTCGCTGCAGCCGTCGATGCGGGCGGCTTCTTCTAGTTCTTTGGGAACTGCTAGGAATGCTTGTCGCAATAAAAATATGCCGAAGGCTGAGGCTAGTCCGGGAAAGATTACGCCTAAATAACTATTTTTGAGTCCGAGTTGTACTGTCAATATGTATAGGGGAATCATGACTATTTGGAAGGGAATCATGATTGTGGAAACGATCGTGATTAAGATGGCTTCGCGGCCGCGAAATTTGAGTCGGGCTAAGGGGTAAGCGGCGAGGGCACAAAAGAGGACGTTGATGCTAACTGTGAGGCCGGCAATTAGGGTGCTGTTGAACAGGTAGCGGCCGAAGGGGTTGGTTTGCCAAACTTTGATGAAGTTTTCGAGGGTTGGCTGTTGTGGCCACAGTTGCGGGGGAAATTGAAAGATGTTTTCGTTGGGGGATTTGAGGGAGGTACTGAGCAGCCACAGCAAGGGAAACAGCATTAAAAGTGCGATCGCGCTCATGATGCTGTACGTCCACAGGGTTCTCCACGGCGAGGGAGTGTTGTTTGGGGAATTTGGTTTTTTAGTTTTGAGATTGTTCATTGTTGGGATATGATGATAAGTCCTTGCTTCGTGAGAAGCCTTGTTGTCCATAAGGGGATTATTGCCATGAAACCGTTTATTTACGAAACTATGTACATTCTGCGCCCTGATTTGGGTGAAGAAATGACAGACCAGGCGATCGCTAAATATCAAACTATTTTGCGCGATCAAGGTGCTGAAAACATCGAAACTCAGCACCGCGGCAAGCGCCGTTTGGCTTACGAAATCGGCAAGCACCGGGATGGAGTATACGTTCAAATGAACTATACAGCTCCGGGCGCTGCAATTTTTACCCTAGAGCGCGCGATGCGTCTGAGCGAAGAAGTGATTCGCTATTTGACAATCAAGCAAGATGTGCCAGATGCACCTGAAGCGGAAGCGGAAGCTGAAGTCGCCGAGTAGGAGTCGTGTCAACTTAAAATCTGATGTAGTACCCGTCTACTGTTTGACGATTAGGGCCGCTTATTCCCCGGCACGCCTTTCTTAAGGGCTACGCTGTACACACAACTTGAAAAACTAACGTCAGAGCCTTTCGCTCCCCCTGGCATCCTCCTGAAAAAGACGCTAGGGGGCGCTCTGGAATTGTGGGTACAGCATAGTTTCTTAAGGGGGAGACTTGATGTTAATTGAAATTATAGGTGAATGGGCGATTGTTTTTCTAGGGGAAGACGATCGCTCTTTTTTGTGGAGAGGCTGCTGGGACTTAATCTATTTTTATCAACAAAGAAAGCTCGCTTTTTGAGGATGGCGAGAGCGATTCACTTAGCCCAAGTCTATTATCTAATTGACTACAAAAAACTTGACTATGCTTGAGCATAGCTGCTTAATCATTGTATAGTAATTTCAAATAAATGTGAGACAAATGCAAGATGATGTAAAATTAAGAAAAATTGTTAACTCGGAGCCGAAA
>NZ_JAUBOY010000056.1:0-43347 GCF_036700465.1 Microcoleus sp. T3_A4
TTAATGAACCCTAAACATTTAAGAAATTGGTTTGCTAATTGCTGCTACTGTACCTCATAACAGCGGGAAACGCTGTAATTCTCAAAATAATCTGTGGTGTTATAGTTGCTACCAAACATCTCATCCCAATAGTCTGCTAGTTTGTTCGGTAGCTTCAAGCTCCGACTCACGCAAGCACAAAACCATTGCAAGAATCGATTCAGATTGGTGAATACTTTTTCATCAGCCAGCTTGAGATTCAACACCACTGTTTGATAGCCCTCTTTTCTCCCCCGTTCCAGGATTCTTGCCATCAAGGAAGTTTTACCCATTAGTTGGGGAGCTTTGATGCGAATTAAGGCACCAGGTTGCAAAATCGCTTCGCAGGTGCGAGATTCAATGGGAGGGCGTTCTACATAAAACGCCGAATCGAGAGGTACTTGACCCCCCGGTAATTCTGGCTTTACATCTACACGATCGGGTTCAACTTCTTTAATCTGAGTTTCTGGCCAAGAATAATCAGATTGCTCCAAAATTAGATTAAAAGCCCTGAAATAGCGCTTGAGGGTTTGCTTATCAACGGTAGTAGAGCCATTATTAACCCGGAGCAAGGTATCTACAGCTAAGCCTGTGCGATCGCTCAACTTTTCAAGGGTGTATCGGTAGCCACAGTTTTCTTTAAATTCCGCCTCAGATTTCGCTTTCTGAAGTTTGCTCGATCCTTGAGGGGTAAGGATGACACCGCGCCTGCGCCTGTATTTAGGCTGATACATGGGGTTATTCAAGTTAAGCTACCGTACATTTAACTGTTAAATTGGAAAAATAGAGGAAAAGCTTTCCATCCCTCTCGTTTGCACCCAAAATCGTCTGCAATCCTACTGTATTAGCCTGGAACTTAAGTAAATAAATAGCTTAAGAGCCGTTAGTTAAGCTAAACAACAGAAATAATAGAGTATTTTCCCTAATTGTATGAAATTTTTCTGAATTTTAGCAAGTTGGGCCCATGAGGTCGCTAAATTGGCTACCAACCTAAAACGGGACATTTTGGTTATAGACCCCTTTCTCCAAAGAAGTTTATTGTCCCGCCATAGAAGGATAGCCACTAATTTTTCCAACTTTTACACCCCTACGGGTGTTATTGGCTGGGGATTTGAGGAGGAAAAAGCCTTAACTTCGGATTTTAACTGCGAAAACTGCGATTGTTTACAGCGAGGACAAGAGGCAGACTGGAATTTAAGCTTGTTTAGCCAATGGCTGTCTTAGTGAAGGAACAACTTGATGCTAGATAAAGAAAGCTTGACAGAGAATGTAACAACGAATGTAACTATCCACAGATTTCGTTCCCTTATCGCTCAAAAAGCCACAAGTGAGACAAAATTAGACGAGCAACTCCTATTAAAACGCCTGTCTCAAGGCGACAAAAGGGCGTTCTGGCAGTTATGGATATGGCATCAAGATTATCTCTACCGTTGCTGTCAAACATGGATGGGAGGCGATCGGGTAGAGGCTGAAGAAGCACTGAGCCGAGCAAGGCAAAAAGCCTGGGAAAAAATGCCTTGTTTCGCTGGCACAATTACTTATCCTAAAGCTTGGCTGGCTCGACTAACCCATAACATCTGCATGGATATACATCGAGAACGCAAGAAAGGTGCAAAGGGTGTCGAGAACATTGAAAATATTTCAGAAGATGAGGGAATTGCTGGTAGCAGCGAATCACCCGAAGCAGCCATGCTCCGTCAGGAAACGAGCCAACACATACGCCGTGCTATTAATAGTCTACCTGCCAAACTGCGAGACCCTTCCATTTTGCGGTGGTATGAGGAGATGCCTTACCGAGATATTGCCAAAAAATTGGCTCTTTCTGAGAATAATGTGCGTAAACGCATCCAACTGGCACGAGAGATTCTGCAAAAGCAGTTGCACAATTATCGTTTAGGTTTGGATACGGCAGAAGTCGAGGAACCGAACTCGGATGAACCGAAAACATCCGGATATGAAATGTTGAGGGTAGAAGAGTATGTGCAACAGCCAATTGATTATAAGGTAACAAGTACTTATCTTGGTTCACTGCTACATACGAGATATAGCTCATCCAGCCTTTTGAGTTGGAAATAATTCCGAAATCTTACGGAATACAGAGCTTTTCAAGTCTGATTGTAGGGGGGACTTTGGTACGTTGTTGCGCTTTAGTGCTATTATGAAAACTCAGATAAGAGCGCTAACTCGTAACAACATACCTTAAAAGGAAAGTGTTGCAGATATTGGGGTGCATTTAAAAGCCATTAACTATAATAGGTTTACTCCAATATGTCTAGAGTCACTGCTACTTGCCTGGTACAGCTTAATCAGCTTACCGGGGTGGAAATGAATGCTTATCTAGTTTTAGATGAGAAACTCACCAGGCAAGATATCAAGCTTAAAACATTAACTAAATACGTACAAAAGTATCCGACTGGATGGAAGAAACGAAAGGAATTAGCCGAACTGCTATATGCAATGGGCAACTGGCAGCAAGCAGTGGAAGAATATCGCCAAGTGCTACAACGGCAACCTCAATTAATTGATGTGAAATTGCTATTGGGAAAAATATTGCAGTTGATGGGGAAAGAGACAGAAGCAATTGCAGTTTATGAAACGGCTAAAAGTTTATCTGAGAACGAAGCAGTCGGACATCATATTAATGGATTAATTGCAGTGTGTCGCCGTTGTATTGAGCAGGCGACGGTGTCTTTTGAACAAGCAACATTGCTAGAACCAGAGAATACGGCTCACTGGCTGGCTCTGGGATTGATTTATTTGGAAAAAGAAGCTCCGATTGCAGCGTTGCAAGCTTTTGATACGGTTTTGCAACTGAATCCGAATGACGTTGTAGCTAATAGTCACAGCTATGATGCGTTGATGATGTTGGGGAACTTTCAGGAAGCGGAACAACGTTTGCAGCGAGTGCTGGAGGTGTTTCCCCAGGATTTGCGGAGTCTCAAACTGCTGGCGGATAGTCGCTGTGGTACGGGATTAGTTGGGGGTGAGGAAGGTAAGCGGACAAAGCAAATGATTCAAACGATGCTGCGAATTGCTCCCAATGCTGCTTATGTTCATGATTCGCTGGCGCAGTATCACCTGTTTCGAGGGGAGTGGAAAAAAGGGGTGGCTGTTTTGCAGCAGTTTGTCGAGCAGCATCCGCTTAACCTGGGTGGCTGGTATTTCTATGGGCGATGTCTCTTCCGCACGGGGAATTCTATTGCGGCGGCGGAAGCGATGCTGAAGGCGTATGGGTTGTATCCCAATGATGGGGAAATTTATCGGGCGCTGTGCGAGATTTTACCTGTGGCGGGGAGAGGAGATGAGCTCAAACCTTTGGTCGAAGAGATGTTGGAGCGGTTTCCAGAGCGCTGGAGTGTGTGGGCGACGGCGGGACGGGTACTGGTGGAACATTTTCAAGAGATGGAGCGCGGATGTGCGTTGTCTGCGCGGGGAATGCAGCTACAGCCGCAGTTAGCAGATGCTTGGTTCCGACATGGGCGGGTGTTGGGGCTGGCGGGGCGACACCGGGAGGCGGTGGAGGTGTTGGAGCAAGGTTGGCAGTTGTTATTAGAAGGGGGGGGTGGCTTGCATTCTGTCCCGGCAGCGGTGTGGTTGGGTGAGAGTTATGGGGTTCTGGGTGAGGAAGAGAAGTGTCGGGGTTGGTTGGAGAAGGGGTGCGTTGGCGCTCTGGAATTGATGAGTTTTAATCCCGGTGTTGCACATTACTGGAGTGGTAGAGCGTTGTCGGGGTTGGGAGATGTGGGGGGTGCTGTGCAGAATTATCGTAATGCTTTGAGTGGGCATTTGTTTTATCCTGCTCGTGCGGAGGTTAAGGAAGGGTTGGAAGGTTTGTAGATTGTGGTTTGAGAGGGTTTTAGGGTTGAGGCTTTGTTTATTGGGTGCATCTATTTAGGAAAAAAAGCCTCAAACTCAAAAAAATCACAAGTTTATTTCTGAAATCGTTCTAATAGCAGAATCAAGCCAGGATGTTAACTTCTCGTGCTATGAAAAATTTAATTTTTAATGGTTGAGACTTAACTTCTTGGTAAAAAGATTCACTGCTTCCTCTAAACCCAATAGATGTAAAGCAGCTTTTTTACTTTCGGACTTCATTCTACTACACACTGGACAAATAAAAGGAATACAAAATGAGCAACGAAGAAAATAAACTTCCTGCAGGTGCCTGGGAAACTGGTGGCAAAGATTTTACTCAACAAATCACACTTAATGGTCGTTCAGACATTGGCTGGGGAACTGTTAATACATCAGATCAACGTTTGTACGGATATATCCACTTTCTGCCCTATAAGTTGACAGGAAATGATCCTTCCTACGACTACTACGCATTTGTGGGGTCGATGACGCATGGTGTTACTACATCGAAAAACAATGTGTTCTCTGTAGGTTACTATGCTACAGAGATGGATCTGGTAGTTACTTGTCTAACCGAATCGAGTACAGTGTACCAATACGGCCCTGACTCAACTGTTGGTACAAATACGACCAGCTTTAGTATAGGAGCAGGGTTGCAGGGAGGCTTTAAAGGCGATGAACCAACTGGTACAGCAGGAATTAATGCTTCTTGGGGTGTGAGCTTTGCAAGTCCAGATGTTAGTTTTTTAGCCAGTCGTTTGGAAAACGGTGTAACTTGGCGCTGTAAATTGCCATGTATAAGTTTTAAAAGTCCTGGCATACCAGCAGACCCTTTTCCAGCTTCTGCGGCTGGTTATACTTGGAAACCAGCTCTAATTGTTAAAGTTCCCAAAGGCAAACCTCCGATTCTTGAGATTCGTGTAAGAATACAGTGGAACTTTGACTACACTCGCGGAATTACTAATGACGTAAAAAGTTGGGTACAGACTTTCACCTATAACTACCAAGGTGTACCCTCAATAAAAGAGGGAGCTTTGATCAAAGGAAGTCGCCCGGAAATTTATGTCATGGAGTCGGGCAAGCGTCGATCGATTCCGGATCCTGCTACCTTTGAAGCTAGAGGTTATAAGTGGGATGCGGTTATCATTATCTCTGACTCGGACTTAGCAAATATTCCTTTGGGGCTACGTCTATTTCCAATCGCATTGTTGAAGGATGGAGTTTTACTCCAAGGAAGTTCCCCAACAATTTATGTCATGGAGTCGGGCAAGCGCCGAGGGATTACTGATCCTGCTACCTTTAAAATTAACGGTTTTAAATGGGAAGATGTGAAAGCTATCCCTGATGATGAGCTAAACAATATTCCGTTAGGAGCGCCGCTAAGTGGTGGGCGGGATGGAGCTTTGCTCAAAGGAAGCAGCCCGGAAATTTGTGTCATGGAGTCGGGCAAGCGTCGATCGATTCCGGATCCTGCTACCTTTGAAGCTAGAGGTTATAAGTGGGAAGATGTCGTTATTATCCCTGATAATGAACTAGACAATATTCCGCGAGGAACCCCTTTACCCACAGTATTAGCGTATCAAGAGAAGGGCAGCCTCCTACATATTTCAGGCACAACATCAGATGGAAAATTGTGGCACTCAATTCGTTTTCCCAGTGGAAGTTGGTCATCATTTGGAGATGTTGAAGGACAGACTGGAGATCGTGGTTTTATTACCGATGTAGCTCTCCAAGGAATCAGCGATGTAATTCACCTATGTGCTATTAACAATTCAGGCAGCTTGTGGCACACAATTCGTCAGGCAGATGGCTCTTGGTCTCCTTTCGTTGATGTGAAAGTAGCTGCTGGAAATCGTGGCAATTTTGTAAATATGAGTTGTGCAGGGGGTGATGGTAAGCTACAGGTATGCGCTGTAACCAGTGATGGTAATCTATGGCACACAATTCGTCATGCAGATGGCTCTTGGTCTCCTTTCGGTGATGTGAAAGTAGCTGCTGGAAATAGTGGCAATTTTGTACATGTGAGTTGTGCAGAGGGTGATGGTAAGCTACAGGTATGCGCTGTAACCAGTGATGGTAATCTATGGCACACAATTCGTCATGCAGATGGCTCTTGGTCTCCTTTCGGTGATGTGAAAGTAGCTGCTGGAAATAGTGGCAATTTTGTAAATGTGAGTTGTGCAGCGGTTGGTGGTGAGCCACAGGTATGTGCTGTAGCCAGTGATGGTAATTTATGGCACACAATTCGTCATGCAGATGGCTCTTGGTCTCCTTTCGGTGATGTAAAAGGAGTCGCTGGAAATCATGGCAATTTTATAAATGTGAGTTGTGCAGGAGTTGGTGGTGAACTACAGGTATATGGTGTAACCAATGATGGTCATTTGTGGCACACAATTCGTCATACAGATGGTTCTTGGTCTCCTTTCGGTGATGTTGAAGGACAGGCTGGAGACCGAGGCAATTTCAAAACTGTTTCCTTGGCAGGTCTTTTCTTGCCGTATCGATGGCAGCTTGTAGGAGAGGGAGGCAACCTACTTAGTGTTGCTACGATGCGAGATGGAACTTTAGTTGGTGTTGGTATAGACAATAAGCTTTACACTCTAGCAACATTCACAGATAAATGGAAGCTGGTAGGAGAGGGAGGCAACCTACTTAGTGTTGCTACGATGCAAGATGGAACTTTAGTTGGTGTTGGTATAGACAATAAGCTTTACACTCTAGCAACATTCACAGATAAATGGAAGCTTGTAGGAGAGGGAGGCAACCTACTTAGTGTTGCTACGATGGGAGATGGAACTTTGGTTGGTGTTGGTATAGACAATCAGCTTTACACTCTAGCAACATTCACAGATCGATGAAAGCTTGTATAGACGATCTCCATTAATCAACTCGACCTTGGTGCAAATACCAGGTCGTTTTTTTATGCTCATATTAAGCTGTTGTGCATTTAATTTGTATGTTGAGGGCGGGCTCTCCTGCCCAACCCCTACTCCCCACAAGAGGAAAAATTTATTTTACTATGCAACTTAAATGCGGATTAGCTTAGCTTCGCTAGTTCTGGGCGCATCTTTAGTGAGGGCAAAAAGTATATAAAAACAGATGGTGGAGTTAGCTGGAGTTATCGATTATAGTCTTGAACCAATTAACAAAAAGCAACTCGCTGCTTTCAAACTAACCCATGCTGTTCGAGACTCATTGATAAAATCGTGGAATTTGGAAGGAGACTTCTAATGAACAACTAATGGGAGCTGACCGCATTCTGTCCATTCGTAGAAGAAACATTCAAACAATGGCTTGTGCTAGGAGTAGCGCTCGCGATCGCACTTATCAGCATAACTACGAGATAGCCGAAAATTCGATCGCCCTTTAACATCACTCGTTTAATTGTGGCGATCGCATTTTCGCAAAATTCCTCAACAGTTAAGCGAAAAAATCCCTCACAACTCGCCCGTTTTCCCCCCGCAGCCTCGCCCACAACAGAATTTTGACAATTATCCAGGGCGATCGGTAAAATTACAGGTACGATCGAACTATTGTCAGCAGCATTAAATCCTTCAGTCATTAGTCGTTTGCCAACAGTCACATAATTGTTGACAATATTGCACAATAGATAAAATTGTAAATATATAGCACCTGCCTTTCTTTACCGCTTATGAATAGTAGATTCCTCGATCGACTCCACCACCCCTCACGCCCCGTCATCGTCTTCGACGGCGCGATGGGAACCAACCTGCAAGTCCAAAACCTCACCGCAGAAGACTTCGGCGGCAAAGAATACGAAGGCTGCAACGAATATCTCGTCCACACCAAGCCGGAAGCCGTCGCCAACGTGCACCGGGGATTCCTCGAAGCAGGGGCCGATGTCATCGAAACAGACACCTTTGGCGGCGCTTCCATCGTACTCGCCGAATACGATTTGGCAGACAAAGCATATTATCTCAACAAAACAGCAGCCGAACTCGCCAAGGGTATCGCCGCCGAATTTTCTACGCCAGAAAAACCTAGATTTGTCGCAGGATCGATCGGGCCAGGCACCAAATTGCCAACATTAGGACACATTGATTTTGACACACTCACCGCCGCTTTTGCCGAACAAGCAGAAGGACTTTATGACGGCGGCGTTGACTTATTTATTGTCGAAACTTGTCAAGATGTGCTGCAAATTAAATCAGCATTAAATGCCATTGAAGAAGTATTTAAGAAAAAAGGTGCGCGAATTCCGTTAATGGTATCAGTCACAATGGAAGCCACCGGCACAATGTTAGTCGGTTCCGACATCAGTGCCGCCCTAGCCATTTTGCAGCCCTATCCCATAGACATTTTAGGCCTCAACTGCGCCACCGGGCCCGATCGCATGGCCGAACACGTCAAATACCTTTCCGAACATTCGCCCTTCGTAGTTTCCTGCGTGCCCAACGCTGGTTTACCCGAAAACATCGGCGGACACGCGCACTACAAACTCACGCCAATAGAATTAAAAATGGCCTTGATGCGGTTTGTCGAAGACTTAGGCGTGCAAGTCATCGGTGGCTGCTGCGGCACCCGCTACGATCACATCCGCGAACTATCAGAAATTGGTAAAACTCTTAAACCCAAAATCCGCGAAATTACTTGGGAACCATCCGCCGCTTCAATTTACACCGCCCAACCCTACGAACAAGAGAATTCCTTCTTAATTGTCGGCGAAAGACTCAACGCCAGCGGTTCCAAAAAATGCCGCGATTTGCTAAATGCTGAAGACTGGGATGGTTTAGTAGCAATGGCTAGGGAACAAGTGCGAGAAGGCGCGCACGTTCTCGATGTCAACGTTGATTATGTCGGCCGCGACGGCGTGCGAGATATGAAAGAATTAGTTTCCCGCGTGGTGACTAATGCCACTCTCCCTTTAATGCTGGATTCCACCGAATGGGAAAAAATGGAAGCCGGCTTAAAAGTGGCGGGCGGCAAATGTTTGCTGAATTCCACTAACTACGAAGACGGAGAACCGCGTTTTTATCAAGTTTTGGAGTTGGCGAAAAAATACGGCGCGGGCATAGTTATCGGTACAATTGACGAAGACGGAATGGCCAGAACTGCTGACCAAAAATTTGCGATCGCCCAACGCGCCTATAACGCCGCCGTCGCCTACGGCATTCCCCCCCAAGAAATCTTTTTTGATACCCTAGCATTGCCCATTTCCACCGGGATTGAAGAAGACAGAAAAAACGGCAAAGCTACGATCGAATCCATCCGCCGCATCCGCCAAGAATTACCAGGCTGTCACGTAATTTTAGGAGTTTCTAATATTTCCTTCGGCTTGAATCCGGCGGCGCGGCAAGTTTTGAATTCCATGTTTTTGCACGAAGCGATGCAAGCCGGGATGGACTCGGCAATTGTCAGCGCTAATAAGATTTTACCCCTCGCCAAAATCGACCCCAAACACCAAGAAATCTGCCGTAAACTCATTTACGACGAACGGGAGTTTGACGGCGAAATTTGCGTTTACGACCCCTTGGGCGAGCTGACAACGGTGTTTGCGGGCAAAACTACCAAGCGCGATCGGACAGAAGACGCAAGCCTTCCGGTAGAAGAACGCCTGAAGCAGCACATCATCGACGGCGAACGCATTGGACTAGATATCCAACTCGCCAAAGCATTAGAAACCTATCCGCCTCTCCACATTATCAATACTTTCCTGTTAGACGGCATGAAAGTAGTCGGAGAATTGTTCGGTTCGGGACAAATGCAACTGCCCTTTGTTTTGCAGTCAGCAGAAACAATGAAAGCGGCAGTTGCCTATTTAGAACCGCACATGGAAAAGTCCGAATCCGGGGACAATGCCAAAGGGACATTCATCATCGCTACTGTCAAAGGCGACGTTCACGATATCGGCAAAAACTTGGTTGATATTATTTTATCAAACAACGGCTACCGAGTGATCAACTTGGGAATTAAACAGTCGGTTGACAATATCATCGAAGCTTACGAAAAGCACAAAGCAGACTGTATTGCCATGAGTGGCTTGCTGGTAAAATCCACCGCATTCATGAAAGAAAATCTGGAAGTATTCAACCAGAAAGGCATCACCGTTCCGGTAATTTTGGGCGGCGCGGCTTTGACTCCCAAATTTGTACATGAAGACTGCCAAAATACCTACAAAGGTAAAGTCGTTTACGGCAAAGATGCGTTTTCCGACTTGCACTTTATGGACAAACTCATGCCTGCAAAATCTGCGGGTAAATGGGAAGATTTGCAAGGATTTTTAGATGAAATAGGACAGGATAATGGCGCGGTTAAAGAAGTTAAAGCTGCGCCAGAAAATTCTGTAGAAGATGCGAAGAAAGCCGACACTCCTGTGGTGATAGATACCAGGCGATCCGAAGCAGTTGCAGCAGATATCGATCGCCCGAATCCTCCTTTCTGGGGAACGAAACTGTTGCAGGGAGAAGACATCCCCTTTGAAGAGATTTTCTGGCACTTAGATTTGCAAGCTTTAGTTGCGGGTCAGTGGCAATTCCGCAAGCCAAAAGACCAATCGCGGGAAGAATACGACGCTTTCTTAGCGGAAAAAGTTTATCCCATCTTGGAAGAGTGGAAACACAAAGTCATCACCGAAAATTTACTGCAGCCGCAAGCAATTTACGGGTATTTTCCCTGTCAAGCTGAAGGTAATTCTTTGCATTTGTACGATCCAGAAATCATGGATGGCGGGCAAGATGTATCGACACCCGCTGCAACATTCACATTTCCCCGGCAAAAATCGGCGCGACGGCTGTGCATTGCCGACTTCTTTGCGCCCAAAGAATCGGGTAAAATCGATGTATTTCCGATGCAAGTAGCGACAGTGGGAGAGATGGCTACAGAGTACGCGCAAAAGCTATTTGCTAACAATCAATATACCGACTATCTCTACTTTCATGGATTAGCGGTACAGACAGCGGAAGCAATAGCAGAATGGACTCACGCGCGAATTCGGCGCGAATTGGGCTTTGGTAGCGAGGAACCGGACAACATTCGCGATATGCTGGCACAAAGATATCGCGGTTCGCGGTACAGTTTCGGCTATCCTGCTTGTCCGAATATGGCGGATCAGTACAAGCAACTGGAATTGTTAAAGTGCGATCGTATCAACCTCTACATGGATGAAAGCGAACAACTTTATCCCGAACAATCAACAACGGCAATTATCACCTATCACCCAGCCGCCAAATACTTCAGCGCTTAATTCGTAGGCTACGCTATAAGCACCTTTCTCTCGCTTTGATAGTTCATCATCCTCGTTCCCAGGCAGAGCCTGGGAACAAAGATCTGGAGGCTCTGCCTCCCTTTAAAAACCGGGATGCCGAGCCTCAAAAAATGCGTTTTCAGGTATAACCTGCCAACAATACAAAAATAGTTTACGAATTAAAGCAACAAAAAAGCACCTTAAAAAAAGTGCTTTCCTGAATATAAACTTTCCGTCTCTGACGAAACTTTTACGAGTAATTCCGGGGAGTGCGGGCGCCGGCAGATGCTCCTACCATCGAAGCAACTAAACCCAATAGTGAGCCGAACAAGAACGACCAACCAGCTTTTGCAGCATTACCAGCAATATTTCGAGTATCCTGAGCAGATACGT
This sequence comes from Microcoleus sp. T3_A4, assembly GCF_036700465.1. NCBI lineage: Bacteria > Bacillati > Cyanobacteriota > Cyanophyceae > Oscillatoriales > Microcoleaceae > Microcoleus > Microcoleus sp. T3_A4. The sequence continues at coordinate 11,471 of NZ_JAUBOY010000056.1, forward strand.
TAGGTGCTCGGTTCGGCAAATCGACCCCGCCCTGCTGTGCTTGATTAATTGCTTCTCCCGCATTTGCAGCTATTACGCCAAAAGTGCCGGCCACGCCATTTGCTAACAGCCAAGAGCCAATTGTTAAGGTCGTTGCCCACAAAATTGCTCCATTTAAAAGCGCTGTGTTGCGGTTCATCGGGCCGCAAGCGCGAGCAGTTACCCAACCGCCAACGGCCAAGCTAATTAACAAACTAATAATTGACCAAATTCCCACGCCGGTACCCACGTCCCCGGCAATAGTGCGCGGAGCTCCTGAACCAGCAATGTTGCTCAACCCGATCGCAGCGCCCAATGCACTTAACACCAGTTGTGTGCCGATCGCAATTACCAAACCAGAAAAAATCGGGCCCCAACGTACTCGATCGTGGTATTCCATCACTGAATTTACGACCACGGGTTCGGTACCAACGTTATCTACAGGTCTATTTACGTATGACATAGATTTTTTTTTCCTCTGAGATTTGCTTTAATTTTTAACAATCTTTCACTTAAGCATTGATTGTGGCTGAGATTGATAGAAACTATATCTGCCTGGGGAAATAACCAGTATCTATGTCTGAAGAAAGAAACGAAAAAGTCATCCGCCCCCAGCCACCCGCTATTAGCTAATGACTGATGACTGATGACTGATGACTGATAACTATTTTATCCCGTTGGAAAACTTGCCGGATGTATACAGAAAATGCGGACGTATACAGAAAAAACAGCTTAACGCAATCTTACAGCCGTTCCAACGGCAGTAATCAGCAGCAAAGCCCCGTTTGAGTCTACATTAATCGTGCCGGTGTCAACTTCCACCCCGATTACGGCATTGGCGCCGAGGCGCTGGGCCCGTTTTTCCAGTTCCGCGAGGGCATCTCGCTGTCCTTTGAGAAACACTTCCTCGTAACTGCCGGTGCGTCCGCCGATGATGTCGCGAATGCCCGCGAAGAAATCTCGCAGGGCATTGGTGCCGTAGACAACCTCAGCAGTTACAATTCCCAGGTAAGATTGAATTTCTGCTCCTTGGATGATATCAGTTGTTGTTACAATCATCAGTTGGCCTCAATCGCGAAAATTTTGAGTGGGTCTTGTTCTGTAGATTTACTACATCTCGCCACTCAAACATTCCTGGTAAATCATCAGTTGTCAGCTTGCCAAGCTGACAGCAACTCGCTCTTCCATTCCACATACTCTTTGAAACACATGGCCGTGCACAAACAAAGTCTCTTGGTATTCAGTACGTTGCTAGTAGCAGGATTCGCTGTCGCAGCGCCGCAGATAGCGCTCTCAGCAGAAATATCCGTTCAAGTCAACCCTCAAAATAATTCAAATTTAGATGATCTGCTGCGACAAGGGCGCGAGTTTGTAGATTTAGGAGACTACACTAGGGCGATCGCCATTTATCAAGAAGCGGCGCGTTTAGATACGGAAAACCCCCGCATTTTTTCGGGTATTGGCTATTTAGAAGCGCGTCAGGGCAACTATCAAGCCTCAGTAGAATTTTACCAACAAGCGATCGGTCTCGAACCGAATAATGCTGACTTCCAATACGCATTAGGATATGCTATGGCGAATTTACAAAACTATCCCGCAGCAGCCACAGCTTACCGCCGCGCCGCTGTGCTCGATCGCAAAAATGTCAATGCCCGAATCGGTCTCGGAGTGGTACTCTTTCAGCAAAAAGATTACAGCGGTTCTTTTAAAGCATACCAAGAGGCGATCGCCCTCGATCCGAAAAATTGGCAAGCTTATTCTTCAATGGGTTTAGTATTGATCCAGCAGGGAAGTTTTGCCAGTGCTGTCACCGTGCTCCAACAAGCAGCCGAACTCGCTCCCAAACAAGCAGGTGTCCAGTTAAAATTAGGCACTGCTTTGCTGCGTGCCGGCTATACTTCCGAAGGGCTAGCAGCTTTTGAAGAAGCTGCCAAATTGGAGCCCCGGAATCCAGAAGTGCAGCTAGAAATTGGCGAACTTCTCCAGGCTCAAAACGACTTCGACGGAGCGCTTATAGCTTATCAGCGGGCTATTGCGGTGCGACCTAATTTAGTGGAAGCACACGCAGGAATGGGGAAAATTCAACTGGAAAAACAAGATTTTTCAGGAGCGATTACTACTTTTCGGCGAGTGATTAAGCTTGATCCAAACCGGGCAGAAGCTTATTACAATATGGGTAAGGCACTCCTAGCGCGCGATCGCAAATCCGAAGCAATTGAAGCTTTTCAACAAGCCCTCGACACTTACCGCCAGCAAGGCAACAATGATGGTGTACAAAAAGCTGAGGCGGCATTGCGGGAACTGAAGTAATATTTCTCACTGTACTAATAGGTAATTGGCTAGCAGTTTTGAGTGTGGAGTAAGTAATTATCCTAGGGCTTAACTCCTTCCAATCGCCGTGTTGCCAGGAAAAAAGCAATCTCAAAACTGTTTCTATTCCCTATTCCCTCTGCCCCCTTTCCTCTTCCTTTTTCCTTCTTGCTTCGTTTGCTTAAATTTTTAATTGAAGGCAAATAAATGTGGCTAAATAGAGTACAATATTGGCGCGATATAAGAAAGGCGATAGCTCTGTAAATTTAAGAAGAAATAAGGCGCTTACACAACAGCGTTTTGTCAAAGCTCCATCTTTTGTAATATGCTAAAAAGGCTTACTGACAATGAATCTATTTCTATTGGTAGAGACGGCAAAGTTGTTAACATTTGTAAAATAAGCAAAATATCCTCTCCCTAGAACTTCATCTATGCAAACGTATGATGTCATTATCATAGGCGCAGGTCACAACGGACTCGTCTGTGCGTCTTATCTGCTGAAAGCTGGATATACCGTTCTGTTGTTAGAAAAACGTTCGGTTCCCGGCGGCGCGGCAACTACTGAAGCTGCGATTCCGGAATTGCCGGATTTTAAATTCAATATGTGCGCAATCGACCACGAGTTTATCCATTTAGGACCAGTTGTCGAAGAATTAGAACTGGAAAAACACGGTTTAGAATATCTTTTCTGCGATCCAGTTGCCTTTTGTCCGCATCCCGACGGTAAATATTTCTTAGCACACAAATCTGTAGAAAAAACTTGTGCTGAAATTGCGCGCTACAACGAGCGCGATGCTAAAAAATATGCCGAATATACAGACTTTTGGCAGCGGGCTTTAGGTGCAATGGTTCCGATGTTTAATGCGCCACCAAAATCCATCATAGATATTCTGGGCAACTACGATATTTCAAAGATCAAAGATTTATTGTCAGTCATCGGTTCCCCCGACAAAACGCTGGACTTTATTCGCACGATGCTCACCAGCGCTGAAGACATTGTCAACGAGTGGTTTGACGAGGAATTTATCAAAGCACCCCTAGCAAGATTCGCCTCAGAACTCGGCGCGCCTCCTTCGCAAAAAACCCTTGCTGTAGGCGCAATTATGCTGGCAATGAGACACAATCCCGGCATGGCAAGACCGCGCGGAGGGACGGGTGCATTAGTGCAAGCACTGCTAAATGTAGTGAAAAGTTACTCTGGTGTGGTACTTACCGACCAGCACGTCGAGAAAATATTAATTGATGACGGTCGCGCTGTGGGAGTTCGAGTTGCCAACGGCACGGAATACCGCGCGACAAAAGGTGTCATTTCTAATATTGATGCTAAGCGCTTGTTTCTGCACTTAATGGACTCCAGCGATGTTGACAGTGCCGACCCGGATTTGCGGGAAAGATTGGAGCGAAAAATTGTTAACAACAACGAGACTATTCTCAAAATAGACTTAGCTCTAAATGAAATGCCCAAGTTTGAGCGCTGGAATCATCGGGACGAATTTTTAATCGGTTCGGTTTTAATTGCCGACTCGGTGAGACACGTTGAAATCGCTCACAGCGACCCTTCAATTGGCAGAATCCCCGACTCAGACCCATCGATGTATGTGGTGTTTCCGACGGTACTAGACCCGTCAATGGCTCCCCCCGGACATCATACGGCTTGGATTGAATTTTTTGCTCCTTACATGATCGAAAATGCTGAAGGAACCGGCCAGCACGGTACGGGTTGGACGGATGAGCTGAAGAACAAAGTTGCCGATCGCTGCATTGATAAATTAGCAGAATACGCGCCAAATATCAAAAATTCTATTATAGGACGCCACGTGGAAAGTCCGGCAGAATTGGGAGAGCGTTTGGGGGCTTTGAAAGGGAATTATTATCACGTTGATATGACGCTAGATCAGATGATATTTTTCCGTCCTTTGCCGGAGTTGGCGAATTACAAAACGCCGATCGATGGTTTGTTCCTCACGGGGGCGGGAACGCATCCGGGTGGCTCAATTTCGGGGATGCCGGGACGCAATACCGCTCGCGTTTTCATGCACTCGCAGCAGCCTTTCGCGCAGACTTTAGCAGATGCGGCTAATACTCTGAAAGCGAAGGGTAAGTCGGTATTTCGGAGTAATGAGAAGTAAGAGGACTGGCACTGCCCGCCCTTATTGATTTACTCAGGACTTACACACTCCCATCGAAGAAACCGGGTTTTTTACCGAATCAGAGGTCACAACCAACTATTGTCGTAAAATACCCGGTTTCTATCCCTCTATGCGTAAGTCCTATTAATGTTTCCATTAGGGTTAGTTGCAAAATAGAGTAATTTTATTTGTAATTGCTCAACCCCCTTGACAAGAAGACAAGATAGACATTAGATCAAGGAATGGAAAAACTCCCCGACTTAAAGCAACTATCGAACGAGGCAAAAGAAGCCTTGATAGTAGAGCTATGGCCAGAAATCCAAAAACTTAGCGCAGCATTAGCTACATACGAACCAAAACTAGGCCCATCTCCCACCAAAACTAGCCAAAATTCCAGCACTCCACCATCCTCATGATTCAAGCCAAACATTAAGCCATCGAAAATTGGGTAGTGATAAATATGTAGTGATTAGATATTCATTGGCTCAAAACATAGTTGTAATGATGGATAAAATACCAAATAGCACCAATATGGTTTTCTAACTTTTTAGAAAATGAAAGATTCTTTCTTACGAGCCGAGAAACACGTTGGCGCAAAGTATTATTAAATCTTTCAATGTGATTAGTTTTTCCACTGTCTTTACCAACTGGTTGATGGCGTAGCGAAGGAAAAATACAAGCATAAGCCTGCCAAAAATCTGTATAGCAAACAGCACATTGTCGATATACAGGAGGTAGAGAATTCCATAATTGTTTGGCTCCTTCTTGGCTACCATCGCCAATATAAACACCAATAATTTCTCTGGTTTCTCTATCCCTTGCTAACCACACCCATTGCTTATTTTCTTTGCAATCTACAAATGACCACAGTTCATCACATTCAACATTCAATCTGAATTTTTTTTAGGTTTAACCTTTACTGTGCGTTCGATTGAGGCATATTTATTATTTACATAATCCTGTAACCATTTTTGAGAAACACCCGTGCTTCTAGCTATACCAGCCAAAGAAATCTTCTCCAAAAGAAGTCGATCGATTAAATCTTTTGTTTCCGAAGCTCATTACTTTGTTTGTCGGATTATCGACAAATTGGCGACCGCAACTTTGACATTTGTGTTTTGGTTTTTTATTATGAATAATACCAGTTTTCACTATGTGATTTGAACCACAATCAGGGCAGTTTGGTCGTAAAAATAGCATATTACATGACTCAACTAATGTTGGCAGATATCAAGGATTCCAGCAATAGTTTAGTCATGAGAGCAGAAGTGTAACTAAATCTACATTCGAGCGCGCAAATAAATATTAAAATCACAAAATTTGATTGTGTCATTTATAAAATTATCATATGTATTCAATTACTGTAATTAAACTTCACTACATATTTATTACTAATGGATTGAGTTGACGTTCCAGGTGGCGATTTTCATTTTTTGTTTGTTATATACTCTCTGATTACGGGCGCGATAGTAAAGTGCGATCGCGCATTTTGTTGTACTGTTTCAACTAATGACCGTCGTCCTAAAGATTGCATGACATTTAATAGTTCTGCCCTTGATAGTTGCAGGTTTTCTGGTATTTTTGAGATGTCTGCTGGTTCGGGGGTACTTGCTAGCCAACCCATAGCTTGTTGTTCGGATGCGGTTAGGCGATCGCACTGTTGGTGCAGCAGAGATTCTAAGTCACCTAAGAATAGGGTATCATAGGAGAGGAATTCGGAAACGCTACCGCCTAATAAGTCTTGAATCATAGTTGCAACTATATTTAACCATAGGGGATTGCCTCGGTAAAGGTCGATTAGTTCTGACCATTTCTCCGGTTCTGCTAAACCTTTTTCTCTAAAGATTTCTTGTGCTTCGGGGCCTAAGCCGTTGAGTTGCAGAGTTTTGCAGGGGCGGTTTTCGCTTTCTAAGGTAGCGATTTCTCTGGGTTTTTCCCAACTCAGGAGAATTAAGCAACTGTTGTGGGATGATTCTGTTATTTGTTTGAAGAATGCGCCGTAATTTTCATATCCAGGTTGGTAATTTCCTGCGAGTTGTTGGCTGCTGAAAATGGTTTGGATATCATCGAGGATGATGAGACAGCGGTGCGATCGTAAATATTCTAGTAGGGGCAATCCTCCCGTGGTTGCCCTTTCTTCGGGAGAGGGGGCGGACACGGAGGGGGCGGGCACGGGGGCACCGCCCCTACAGAATTGAATTAAGTCGGTTTGGAGTGTTTGCAGTGGTGGAGAATTGCGGAGACTCCGGTAAATAATAATATAATCGAATTCGTGTTGAATTTGTGAGATTAGTTGGAGTGTAAGGGCGGTTTTGCCAATACCGGATAAGCCTAAAATGGTGATGAGGCGGGTGCGGCCCACAATCCAGTTTTCGAGGGTGGTGAGTTCGGATGTGCGGTTATAGAATAGGTTGGGTTCTGGTGCATCAGCTAAATCTAAATGTACTTTCGGTTCGGAACTGGTTGTTTTTTCGTTAAAAGTTTCCTCTTGTAACGATTCAGATTGTGAGACTTTTGGGTAGTGAATGTTGTCGGCAGAGAAATTACCAATTTTCACACAACCATTGCCCACCAGTGAAACATTAGAGAAAAATCGTAAATTCTCCAGTTTGGCTCGAAAATTTGCTTTGCAAACCTCTTCATCTTCTAATGCAACTGATAAAAGTTTCCATAATTTAAAGCCAACCTCTTTAACGTATTTCTCTGAACGGTTGTGATGCTGTGCAATTTCTTTATATTTCTGATTCTCCCAAGCGCCGCGCAGTATAGCTTTTTGCAGACTATCTAAATGTTTTCCCGTAGTAGTCCAAGCTAGATGGTCAACAAATTCTAAGGCTTCTTCAACGTCCATCAGTCAGGCAGATGCAAGGGGTTGACCTGATTGTAACCCAACTAAATATGACTTTATTCGATAGCAACCAACTAAATGTGACTTTTTATGACCTAGTTGGGAGGAAAACAACTACTAAATATGACTTTATCTGGCTTGACAAGCTTTGGTATTTAGGAAAGAATTTATACTTAAGACAACAAAAAGTTATGCTAAGCGTTAGTTGTATCTACCTGTTATGACACAACCGAATATTTTGGAACTCGCGAAACAGGGAGATGCAAAGGCGATCGCGCTTCTGCTGAACCGCCAGCTACAAGCCAAGGGCATCACCGCCGCAGCTTCCCTTAAGGATGGTTGTTTACAGGTGATGCTGGAATCGGCAGAAGCGCCTAGTCAGCAAGTCTTGGCGCCGTGGGTGAGTAAGTCGATCGCTGGTTTGGGGGCTGCATCGATTGAGAAAGTCAAGGTTTACGGGCGACAGACGGGCGCAAGAGTGCCGGCGTGGAGTCAAGAGTTTGAAGTGGCGGGGCAAAAGTTGCCTGTTGCGGATGTTACAGAGGGGCGGGCAAGTCCTAGTGAAAATACGGAGTCAAATCAGCTTAGTTTGAAGGAACGGGCTAAGCTGGGGGATGTGGAGGCGATCGCCAGTCTGTTAAATCTTCCGTTACAGAATAAGGGGATTAGTGCGACTGCGAGTTTGCAAGATGGTTGTTTACAGGTGATGCTGGAGGGCGATCGGGTTCCTGATGAGGAGGCTTCTATCAGGATTGTCCGCAGGGAGTTGACGAATTTGAAGGCGGGGGTGATCGCTTCTGTGAAGGTTTACGGGCAGCAGGTGGGGGAGGATTTTCCGGTGTGGAATCGAGAGTTTGAGATAGCGCAAGTACAGTTGACATCAAGTCCAGCGAAATTAAGCGTGAATAATCAAGCTTCAGGTTTTCAAGCGAAAATTCCAGACAAAAATACGCCAAAACAACTAGCTCAGTCAGCTTTAAACTTTCTCCAAACAACATTGCTTTGTCATCCAATAATCAGTAAACTGTATGAACAAAGTTTAGTTTTTGTCAAAGACAACAAGTACATTATAAAAAACAAAAAAACGATAACAAGAGCTATTGTATTTATAGCGCTGGTAATAATTAGTGGGATATTTTTGAATAAAGATGCGAAGTTTCAAAGAGAAGTATATGCTTCCTTTGATAGCTACCCGAAAAAGTCCCAACAAGAAGGATACAAAAAAATGTTTGAAGTATATACTTTTGAGAGAGCAAAACAATATGGTCTAGAGTATTGCAGTGACTTATCAAAAGGTATGAGTGAAGAAGAATTATTCCGTGCCTACAACGATAGACAACTGAATAGATATATGAAATCTCTAGAAAACGGAACCATGAGTGAGCGAGAAAATATAGATTTATTTGTGGTAGAACGAGAGATACAAGGAGCGGCTATAAAAGTATATTGTCCTCAGTTCCAGAATGTAATTGATAAAGTTCCTCTCCAAAAACGTTTAGATGCTACCGATAAATAAACCAAGAAAAAGCTAAAAATAATTCGGTATATAGCTGTTTCAGTAGCAACCAACTAAATGTGACTTTTTATGACCTAGTTAGGATATAAACAACCTACTAAATATGACTTTATATGGCTTGACAAGTTTGGGAACTTAGGCAATAATCTATAGTTGAGACAGCAGATACATTAAGTATTGTATTTTTCAATAAAAAATAGATTTTAGAGGAGTTTAGTAACTATGAATGATGAAAAAGTTTTATCATGGCAAGATATAAAAAATGACTTCAGTGGTAGTGGTATTTTACTCGGAAATGGGTTTAGCTGTGCAGTTTGGGGGAAATTTCAATATCCATCACTTTATGAAAAAGCTTGCGTTGCCAGTGAGCATCCGCTCTCAAAAGAAGATCAAGATTTATTTAAAGCCCTGGAAACCAAAAACTTTGAGAGAGTTCTTCTCGCCCTTTCGACTGCTAGAATGATCAATAAACTTTTAGATAAAGATTATTCAGTTATAAAAGAGCGATACGAGAGCATTAAATCAGCGTTGGGATATGCTGTCAGAAGTGTACATATTCCCTGGAAAAATGCAACAGAGAGTGGTGTATTAAACAACATCAGAAGAGAACTGCTAAATTATAAATGCGTTTATAGCACCAATTATGATTTACTAATTTATTGGGCAGTTATGTCCGAATCAGATGGAGATGGATTTAAGGATTATTTCTTTCAAGCGAAAGCGAATAATTATTTTGACATTACTGACACAGAAATTCACGGAGACGCCACAAGAATCCTTTACCTTCATGGTGGGCTGCATCTTGATCGAAGCACGTCAGGACAAACAATCAAACGCAAACAAGAAGAAAACACAAACCTCCTTGATTCATTTGGCAAAGGATGGAGTGGGGGAACTGTACCTCTGTTGATTGCAGAAGGAGATGCAAAAGATAAACTAAAGTCTATATATAGTTCTGATTACCTCTCATTCGCCTATGCTCAATTTGCACAGCACAAAGGAGCGCTTGTTGTATTTGAGCATTCACTTGGGGACAGTGAGCAGCATATTGTGGATGCTATAAAAAGAGCAAAGCCTAGCCCTATAGCTATTTCTATCAGTCGCAATAAGTCACCGGAAGAAATTATTCACATAAAAGCAGAACTACATAAAAAACTTGACGAGGCAAGTAAATTAGTTTTTTTTGATGCTGAAACTCATCCTTTAGGCTTATTAGCAATGAGGGTGAATAATACTTAAGCCGGTTTCTCTGACAGGCGATCGCCCTTAAATCCCAACTTGTCCCAAAGCGCGATCGCCCCTCACTTATATTATTTAGAGAAAACACGGCCAGAATAATATTTTATCATCGATTCTTGAGAAATAATCGCATGACAAGATTCCTCTCTGGGTACATCCCCTCTCGCTTCTAGCCAAGGCATTTCACTGCAAATCATTCGTTCCAAAGTTTCATCATCATACTCAAAATATGCCTCAGCAACTTCTTCGATAAATTGCCCAATTTTTTGGGGAAGTTTCGGTTGTTCGATTTTCTCTGTAATTGGTTCCCAGCTAAATTGGCATTGATACTTTTCTAATAAATCAGGAATAACCGGCCCGTGAATCCAGGCTTGAAAATCTGCATTAAAGAGTGGCTTGCCGTAAACTCCTAAATACCAAGCTTGAGCGTAATACAAGAGTTTTTGTAGCTTGTAGACATTGATTTCTACATTAGTTTGCGCGGCTAACCAAATGAAAGCATTTGCAATATCTTGATCGCTGATTTGTTCCGAATTACTTGGAACCGCAACAATTTTCAATTTGCCTTCGCCTATCTGTTCCAATAGTTCATTAACTGACAAGTTAAATTCTCCGGCAATTTGCTCAACTTTTTGCCATACCGGAGAACTTACATTTATTTGATATTCAGTTGTTATTGAGGTAGTTTGGGTCATGGCAGTTTTTAGAGCCGACTTCAATAATTGTAGCAAACAGTGCGGAATAATTACCTAATAGCGATCGCCCTTACATCCCAATTTGTCAAAAAATGCGTGAACCGCAGCTATCCCGTAGGGAATCGCCCCTACATGAATTATTCAAACTAACTCCGACACACTCAGCCGCCCTTCTACGGGTTCATACTCATCTAGCTCATTAAATTTTTTATCTCTTTTTTTTGCCCTAACACTAATTGATGAAATGAAGACCATGCAGTGACTCTATGTAGCGCTTTTTGCGGCTCATTTCGGTCATAATATAGTTTCATTGTTTTGCCATCAATGGCAATCACGTTTAGTTCTAATTCCCCGACTATCGCATTTACCCAACTCAAAAAACTTTCTGGAAAATGCTGCGGTTCAATTCCGGCAAAGAAGGAGACTAAACCTGTCATGAGATGGTATACCATTCGGTAATTATAGAAAGCTTTTTAACCATTCATATTTGGCGTTACCATAGGCTTATATTGCCACCCATCCGTCGGCACCGCTGATGATAGCTAGAATCGCGATCGATCTAATATCATTGAGCAAATGTTCTTTACTTCTTTCTATTCTTGGGTCGTTCAAGGTGGCCAAATTTTTTAAAGAACTGGCATTTAAAATATTCACTCTTTTGCAATGAATCTGTTTGTTTTTGTTGGGAAGTTACAGCTTTACTAAAACCTCTTGCCATTGATCACACTCATGAGCTACCATAAACTACATAAAAAATTAGTCGGATATAACTGTAGCATATTTTGGGTTAAAGTTAAGATGCGTTTACCCTGAATCTAACATCTTAAATCTAAAATCGTATGACTGATTATAAAGGCGATCGACAAACTAGCAATTTAGCAGCTATTCAAAAACAAATCAATTGGCTTCAGCAACAGCCAGACGGCATCCTATTTCAACAAAACTCCGGCGACAACTGCATCGCCGTAAAAAAAATAAACTCAGTGCTACTACTGCTTTTAGCAGACAGAGAAACCTTAATCACAAATGTAGCTCAATCAATCCTAGACCTCAACAATCCACTAAATTTAATCTTTCCCTATTCCCGATCCGTGCTGCTAGCATTAGTCTGGAAAACTCACCCAAAAAAAATCTATGTAATCGGATTTGGTGGCGGCAGCCTCCCCAGATTTTTTCACCACTATTTCCCTAACGCGATAGTCGAATGTACAGATATTGACCAAAAAGTAGTCGAAGTAGCTCAAAAATTTTTTGGCATTCAACTCGACGACAGACTCAAAGTAGCCATTCAAGACGGGCGCGAATATCTAGCCCAACAAGATTCCCCAGTAAAAAACGATATAATTATCGTGGATGCTGGTTTTGGCAGCGGCTATATGCCCTATAAATTGGTGACACAAGAATTTTACCAACTGTGCAAAACTCGCTTGTCAAGCGCAGGTGTTCTAGTTGTCCACCTGTTCCACAAACAAGAGTTTAATGCGGCAGCCGTGAAAACAATTCAAACTGTGTTCGCACAAGTTTATATATGCAATTTAGAAACCGGCAATAGCATTGTCATTGCGACTAATGCTCCCGATTTAACTAAAAATGAAATTTTCTTGAAAGCCGAACTTATTCAAGATTTCCACAATTTAGGATTTTCCTTAATAGAAATGTCGCTCCAGCTCAAAAAAGTAGCCCAATTTCCCGAATGGGTGAAAATTTGGGAAACGCTGCCAATTTTTACAGATGCTGAAATACCCGCCGGATATTTGGACTGATAAATATACACAATTAGGGCGGTTAACCGAATCCCACAAAAAACTCTAATTGTAGGGTGCTTATGGGGGCACCATCGGGCTGTAGGGTGTTTATGGGCGCACCATCGCTCTGCCTTTAGCAAATCCCCATCAGTCAACAGTTGATACTACGAAACATCGCTCTAAAAAATACTTGACAGTGAACATCTGGCGGTGTATTATAGAAGTAGTGCAAACAATGAAAAACATGAGACTAAAAAGTTGGGAGTCTCCTCGCAGCGAGGGTAGAAACTCCAAAGGTAAAGGCGGCTCAGCCAGGGCTCGGCAACTTAAAAAGCAACAGCAAACTCTGCGAAAACAGTTAAAAGCTCAACACGATCGACCAAACGATCGACAAAACCACCAACCAAACCACCAACAAAACCATCAAGGGAAGGAAACCCATAATTCCTTCCCTTTTTTTGTATCTTTCCGCTGCTCAATCCCGCTGAATGTTCGGACAAATCGTGCTAGTAATGCTCGCCTGTGAGGGTTGCTCTTGCCAGCAGTTGAGAATGCCTAGCAACTCCCCCTTCAAAGTTTCTAAGGCTGCAATTTGCACGGAAATTTCCTCTACCTTAGCCGTTAGATGCTGCTTCGCTTCCGAGCAAGGCAACTCTCCCCGATCGCGAACTTGTAAAATATCCTTAATCTCATGAAGGCTCAAACCCAGAGCCTGAGAGCGTTTAATAAACGCCAACCTGTTGAATACCGTTTCGCCAAACAAGCGATAACCAGCGGGCGATCGCTTTACCGCAGGAGACAGCAAGCCCATCTCCTCATAATAACGAACAGTTTTCACCGACAAACCACTACAGGCAGCTACAGAGCCAATTTTGTACAGTTTCTCGGCAACAGAAATATTCATAAACCAAGCATCCAAGATCGAAAGACTTTCTTGCCCTATCTTTTAGTGCCTCAGATCCAAGGAGTCGATCGGCACATCGCCCAGTCAGCATTGCCCAGTAATCTTAATAAGGAGGATTTTTTTTAGACACATTAAGCACAGGCAACTGAGGTCTAGAAGACTGAGGAGGAAGATAGTATTCGGGAGCCGGCGCGGGTTGTTCGGCTGCAGAGCGGTAAAATTGCCACCAGCGGAGAGCCATCGCCACCCCAGCCGTGCCCAGCCCAAAAGCCAATAAAGAGCCACTCGCACCCATGCTGCCGATGGCTGCATCGACAACGCCCACTGTCACAACAAAGCTGGTAATTGGCTCTTTACGGTAAGCTGACCTCAAAAGTCGCGTCCACGAAGCATTCATTTGGTTTTACTCTGTTCTATATTTATTTACAATCTCTAAAACTTAGAGTTGGCGGAACGATCGGGATTTCTAGCTCAAAGACTAGCTTCACCTAAATTAATCTTCTCGCCTGTGGGGAATTGTACGGGAGCGAGGCAAAATTGCCAAGCTTGTCAAATCAAAATTCCACCCCATATATACCTCCAAAAGCCAGCTATTGCATTCGGGAACCGATCTCTCTCGACAGAGAAGTCGCTGGGCTTCTTTGTAATTAATATTTTAATCAATTCCCGAAATTGTCGCGGTCAGCAGCAGTCACACCCGCTGCCGGAAGAGTCAAGACAAAGTGTAAGGCTGACCGCGCCATTGCTAAAATTAGTTGAGACCTAACCAGGACAGCAAGCCCTGGCCTGTGACATACTCGATAATTAAAGTTAGAGAAAAACCGATCATCGCGGCTCGACCGTTAAGGCGTTCCGCGTAGCTGTTGAAGCCAAACTTTGGCTGTTCCAGTTTGGGAGTGACCGTGGGTTGTAGTTGTGTCATTGCTTTGGGTACCTGGCGATCGACGCTATTCAAATGTGAAATCCAATGTTAGTTACAAATCTTAAACATTGCTACTTCTATTATAAAGAGGGTTAACCGCCGTCAACCGTCCCCCAAGAGAAAAAACTGCTGCCAACTAATGCCAATTAATTATACCCGCTCAAAATATGACTAATCAGTTAGATAACGATAAGCTTCCTGTCGCGGTACAGCGAGTAGCCTTTGCCCTTCGTACAACAGGCTGGGTTTGCTTCTGGGTACAGGTAGTGCTAGGGGTGGTAGCGGCGATCATTTTGCTCTTTGCCATCCCCTTCGCCCTCCCCAGGGCTACCGCCGGTGCGGGTTCAACCAGTGCCGGCACCGGCGGCGGCGTATTTTTTGCCATTTGCGGGCTGGCCGTACTCGCTTACAGCGTATATCGCTCTTTCCGCTTCACTCGCTTGTCGAGACAACTGCGATCGCCCGGTAACGCAGTCCGCCCCAAAAAAGCAGACACCATCAAAGAGGTGCGGCTGGCACTGATGAGTAACTTGTCAGGAATGATCCTGACGCTGATCGGCGCAGAAGCCATCAGCGGCACACTTTTAGCCAAATCTCTAGCTCAGCCGCAAGCCTTGTTCGGTGCCGCAGTTGATGTGGGCCGATTTATTCAGCCCCTAGATATATTTGTGGTACTCGCCAATACTCACGCCACTGTTGCCCATTTTGTCGGGATTTTCGGGGCTCTGTGGTTGCTCGATCGCATCCACAAGCAATAGAAAATTGGTAAGTGGGAATTGCGCCTCTCCCACTCTCCCACTCTCTCATTCTCTCACTCTCTCTCACTCTCCCACTCTCCCCCAACCGACATCCGGAATCACTGCCAACCTGTCGAAGAACGTACTCAGATACCTTCTACCAAGACAACATGAATATCATGGCACTGAAACCCGAGGCTTATTTTGGGGTGACAGATCACCCAACTATTGAAATTTCTCAAGAAAGTTTTCGTTCTGTCCTAGGTCAAATAGAAGCTGAACTCGTATGTAGCGACACCTATAGCCAAGCTCTAGCTAGCTTGCAAACAATGTTGGGTGAAGCAGCCTCCGCTGCCGAAATTTTAATTAGAGCAGTTAGCAGAGAAGCCGTCAAGCTCGCATTCGATCGATTTCCCAAACAAAACAAAATTGAACCGCAAGTAGCCCCAGAGAGTTTTACTGCTGTAAGTCCCGCCATTGAGACGGTGACAGAAATTCAAGAATTGGAGCCACCAGTAGCTGCTCCTGTCTTCTATTGGCGCAGCGCTAGTGTGGAAGCGCCGCCCCAAACCGAGTCCGACACAGAAAATTCCGATGGAGAAAGTAACACCTCTGAAGACAGCAAAGAAGCGCCCCAAGACGAAATTAAAGTCGAGTCGGCTCCACCTGCAACTGTCACCCTCCCCGGAAAATCCTTCCCAGGGTTCGGTTTTCCCAAAAAGCCGAAAAAACTCACCAAGGAAGAAGAAGCAGCAATAGCAGTTCAACAGCGAGAAGAGTGCCTGCGGGAGTTGGGTGGAGAATTGCGTAAGGGACGGCAAATTCGCTCCCTATCTCTGCTGCAACTCCACAGTCAAACTCTTGTGCCGGTTCACCACATCGAATCGATCGAAAATGGGGAAATCGACAAACTGCCCCAAGATATTTACGTTAGAGGTTTTATCCGCAGACTGGGCGACGCCTTGGGACTAGACGGCAGCGCTATGGCGAATGCTTTGCCCAAACCCGCTCCGAGTCCAATTCCCAGTATGTATGTGTCTGTTTCCGATTCTGACTCAGGCGAAGGCTTTCAAATGCGTCCGGTGCATTTGTACATCGGCTACACCGCTTTGATGGCTGGGGCTGTAGGGGGCTTGGGTTGGCTGTCACAGCAACCCGTGGTGCCAGGAGCACAGGCAGTACCTCCAACGCAGGTGACACCGCCAGCCTCAGTTGCACCGGCTCAGAAGACCCCAGAAAAAGCACCTCAACCGGGTTTGAAGAAGTCTAATAACGGGGGATTGAGGATGGGGGCTGACATGGCGCCGCCGGAGGTGATTTTTGGTTAGTGTGTGTCGGGCGATCGATCGTCCGACCACTCTCTTGGTGCAGGTGAACTCGGAAACCAGGTTTCCGAATTCACCTCCATACGGATACTTGCTTGAAGAAATAAGTCCAGGAAAGCAATTACGGTTGAGATTTTAGTTCAATCCCCCACCTTCATCCATCTGTAGAGTCAATTCTAAAATCTAAAATCTAAAATCTAAAATCTAAAATCTAAAATCGCCAGCCCGTGTACCCAAAGTGATTTTTCAACTGCATCAGGAAACCCGATATGTGCGATAAACTATCTATTTGACCACTCCTAAAAGAGGTTTCCGATAAGATGAGTTCCCCAGCCACCGCTGCTTTCTCCGATCTCGATCCGCTATCGACTCACTCGCCAACAGCCACGAGTTTGGCGACACCAGACAGTGCCTTGGTAACGGCAGCTCAACTGCCACAAGCATCTTGGACAATAGAAGATAGTGAGAAACTCTACCGAATTCAAGGTTGGGGCGAACCGTATTTTTCGATCAATGCAGCCGGTCACGTTACAGTCTCTCCCAAGGGCGATCGCGGCGGTTCCCTCGACTTGTGCGAACTGGTAGACTCTCTCAAACAGCGAAATTTGGCTTTGCCCCTGCTGATTCGATTTTCTGATATTTTGGAAGACCGGATCGAGCGCTTAAATTCGTGTTTTGCCAGAGCGATCGCTCGGTACAATTACAAAAATGTCTATCGCGGTGTGTTTCCAGTTAAATGCAACCAGCACCGACAATTAATTCAAGATTTGGTGCGTTTTGGTCAACCCCATCACTTCGGACTGGAAGCCGGATCTAAACCCGAATTAATGATAGCTTTGGCGACATTGAAAACTCCAGGCGCTTTGTTAATTTGTAATGGTTACAAAGACCGCGAATACATAGAAACTGCTATTTTGGCGCAGCGGCTAGGGCAAACTTCCGTAATTGTGCTGGAGCAAATAGAGGAAGTAGAACTCGCAATCGCCGCGAGCAAAACATTAGGCATTAAACCGATTTTGGGAGTGCGAGCAAAACTCACTACCAAAGGCGTTGGCCGCTGGGGAGGTTCCACGGGCGATCGGGCAAAATTTGGCTTGACAATTCCTGAAATTATCCGTGCAGTCGGCGAACTAGAAAAAGCTGGAATGCTCGATTGTTTGCAGTTACTGCACTTCCATATCGGCTCTCAAATTTCCTCAATTAGTGTCATCAAAGACGCCATTCGAGAAGCCAGCCACATTTATGTAGAATTAGCTAAATTGGGAGCTAATATGAACTACTTGGACGTAGGAGGTGGACTCGGCGTTGACTACGACGGGTCTAAAACAAACTTTCACGCTTCCAAAAACTACAATATGCAAAACTACGCTAACGACGTAGTAGCGGGAGTGAAAGATGCCTGCGACGAGCGGAAAATCCCGGTTCCCATTATCATTAGCGAAAGCGGGCGGGCGATCGCTTCTCACCAATCAGTGTTAGTTTTTGACGTACTCGGTACTAGCGATGTCCCCAGAGAAGTACCAGAACCAGTAGATGAAAACGCGCACCAAATTCCGCGCAATCTCTACGAAATTTACCAATCTATTAGTCCCGAAAATTACCAAGAAGTTTATCACGATGCTATCCAATTCAAGGAAGAAGCAGTCAGTTTATTTAACTTAGGCTATTTGGGAATTGCGGAACGGGCGAAAACCGAACAGTTGTACTGGGCTTGCTGCGATAAAATACAGAAGATCGCGCGGCAAAAAGAATATGTATCTGACGATTTGGAAGACTTAGAAAAGGTGATGGCGTCCATTTATTACATCAACTTATCTGTTTTCCAGTCAGTACCGGACAGTTGGGCAATTAACCAATTATTCCCAATTATGCCAATTAACCGACTCGACGAAGAACCAACTCAACGCGGTATTTTAGCCGATCTTACCTGCGACAGCGACGGCAAAATCGACCAATTCATCGATTTGCGAGATGTGAAGTCGGTTTTGGAACTGCATACTCTCAAACCTGGAGAACCTTACTATTTGGCGCTATTTTTGGGAGGTGCTTATCAAGAAATTATGGGCAACCTTCACAACTTATTCGGCGATGCTAATGCAGTTCACATTCAGCTAACACCTTCTGGCTATCATATCGAACACGTTGTGAAAGGAGACACTATGAAAGAAGTCCTCAGCTACGTACAGTATGATTCAGAAAATTTGGTTGAAAGCATTCGCCGTCAGACAGAAGCAGCTTTGCAGCAAAATAAAATTACTCTTTCCGAGGCCCAGCTTTTGCTGCAAAATTACGAGCGGAGTCTCAGCCAATATACTTATCTTCAGTCTTAAAATGTAGGGTGTAACTGAGATGTTGCACCACTGTCAAGAAGCCTTTTATGAACAGGCTTTCCGGCCTGTTCCACAAAGAGTAGATTTTCTTGTGGAACAGGCCGGAAAGCCTGTTAAGCGAGAATGGTGGAAGATGTGAGGTGCAACCTAAGCACATTACCAGAATTAAAAGCTGAGCTTATAAATGTAAAAGTAGGGTGCGCCTAGCGCACCTTACCTTGAGCAATTACCAATTATTCAGGACGGAGAATTTCTGCGATCGCCCGCCGCTCTTCTCCCTGCTGAGTTGGTAAAACTTGGCGAGCGTCAGTAATTAGCCAATCGAGAGCCGCCGCTTGCAAATCGATCGCAGCCCCGGTTTTATCAACGCAGTAGCGCCCGAACACCAGTTTGTCAACCAACCGCACCTCCGGGCCCAAACGGGAATACTCAAAAATCACGCTGTTTTCCACAGTGGCGCCACTGCAAAGCCAACAGTTTGGGCCAATCATTGTCGGGCCGACAATTTTTGCTCCATCCTCAATGATCGTCATCCCACCAATGTAAACAGGCCCAGTAATATCAACCTTATCCCAGTTGACAGCTACATTCAAACCAGCGTAAATGCCGGGGCGCACTTCAATTCCCGGAATCGAAACATTTTTAACTTGTCCCAGCAGCACGCTCTGAATTGCCCGCCAATAGTCAGGAACTTTGCCGATATCCACCCACTCAAAGTCCATGCTAATTCCGTAAAAAGGCGCGCCTTCTGCTACTAGCTTGGGAAATAACTCCGAACCGATATCATATTCCTGACCCGAAGGGATGTATTTGAATATTTCCGGTTCAAAAATATAAATACCAGTGTTAATGTCGGTACTCAGAGCTTCTTCTACAGAAGGTTTTTCTTGGAAAGCTTTAACTTTGCCAGACTCGTCTGTTACGACCACTCCGTAACTGGGAACCTCTTCGCGGGGAACCGATTTCATAACAATAGTAGCGATCGCCCCTTTTTCCCGATGCCACTTCACAGCAGCAGTCAAGTCCAAGTCAATCAAAGCGTCGCCGCACAGCACCACAAAAGTATCATCAAAAAACGGCGAGAAGTCCTGAATCCGCTTCATACCACCAGCCGAACCCAGAGCTTCTCCAATAAGTTCTCCCTCCTTAATTCGCCCTTCAAAAGAATAGGCAATTTGTACCCCAAATTTTTGACCGTCACGGAAGTAGTTTTCAATCACATCTGCCAAATGGGAAACATTGACCATAATCTGGTCAAATCCGTGCTGTCGGAGCAATTCAACCAAAAACTCCATCACTGGCTTTTGCAGGATGGGAATCATCGGTTTGGGTATTGTCTGAGTAATGGGACGGACGCGAGTGCCTTTACCGGCCGCCAGAATCATCGCTTTCATTCTTAACTTCCTCAACCCTCTGTTAATTGATATAAACTCAACAATTAGATGCTAGCGGTTGCGATCGAATCGATCGAGCGCGGCAAAATCCTGACCTGTTTATAGGCGACATCGTACCAGGCTATCAATGACTCTTCCCTATTTGCTTGATTTAAGAAACCAGGAATCGGGAATCAGCAAAAACTTCGCACTCCCGCTGTCCGCATTCGAGACTCAGCAGCAGAATGTCGGCGAGCGAGGTTCTGTCTGGAATTTTAACCGACGCAGCGGCACAGTTATTAGTTTCGCTTCGCCCGATAACCTAATACCCTGCAAGCTCAAAGCGCGCGGATTTTGAGGTCTTGATAAAACTCCTCTTGAAGCAACTCTACTTTAGACTGAGCCGATAGCAGCAACAACGCCCAAAAAATACCCACACGGTCATGATTTGGCAAGTGAACTTCCCCAGTCGATACCGGGTGTTCTGGGTTGACAGGAGAGTGCAAATCGTTATGATGCCAGAGCTCTAGCAATTTGTCCAAGTCCAGCCAACCCTCGTCAATTTCCGCGCCCCGCTGAGTCAGAAACCGTTCGAGTTCACTAGCAGTTTCTACGAGATTTTCTTGGTGAGCTAGCTCAAAGATAGCCTGTGCCGCTTGCGATCGCATTTTTGAGGTAGGGCGGCGTCGGGGAGTAACTGTCTGCTCCATTGCTGCTTTCATTAGCTGCAACTGCTCAATCAGTTCTGGGAGAGTCACCGGGCGTTTTTGCGGTAGTTGAGCTACACCGCGACGGCGCAATTGTCGCTCTAAATGCTGCGGCAAGTGTCGCCCGCCTGAGTGCTCTGCGTCTTCTACTGCCGGCTCGTCGGCCGAGTCGGGATTCGCGGGGGGTTCGGAGAGGACGATACTTTCTGCTTTGAGCAACACCAGCATTGAAGCGTACAAAAACGCTTGGCCGGAGTGGGACAAATCGGAGAAATCCTTACTCTGATCGGCATCGCAGGCGTTCGTAAGCTTGCTCAGACATCGATCGAACACTTCAACTACCTTAACGTCCCAAGGATCAATTTCTCCCCGTTCGGCTAGGTCAATTAAAATTGCGATCCCCTCGGAAATCGTTTCTAACCCATCTTGGTCTCGGGAAACGGCCATTAGATTTTAGATTTTATATTTTAGATTTTAGATTTTGCCTCTGAGAAAACGAGAGAGCATATCAAGTTAATTGGCTGTCATTTCAGCAGTTGTGCCCTCAATAGCTGCTATTTCTAAACTTATCGGTTCTGCACTTTCTAACAAAGGTTGTTTGCCTTCTACTTCTGCTTTATAGCGTTCAAGATTTTGTTCTAATTCCTGAATCCGCTGCTCTTTTTCGCGAACTTGGCGGAGTTGTTGGCGCGAGGCGAGGGTTCGCTGCATTCTCGACCACAGACTGAACAGCCACGCTAGGGTTGCCCCTAATCCAGCCGCCACAATTAGTTCTACGCACAGCGGAGCTTTAACTTGGA
This sequence comes from Microcoleus sp. T3_A4, assembly GCF_036700465.1. Taxonomy (NCBI): domain Bacteria; kingdom Bacillati; phylum Cyanobacteriota; class Cyanophyceae; order Oscillatoriales; family Microcoleaceae; genus Microcoleus; species Microcoleus sp. T3_A4. Next base: position 33,069 of record NZ_JAUBOY010000056.1, read on the forward strand.
CGCCTTTGATAACTTGAATCGCGACTGGCTCTGTATTTTCGATGCTGAATAATACTAGAGCCAAGCAAATCAGAAAGATGAAGAAGAAATTTAGCGATCGCATTTTCTCTGTTCCTAATTCTCAATTCAGGTTAAGCAAATTATTTACCATTTGTCAACTTTTTTTGGCAGATGTTCTCATTTTTTTTGATAATATAAAATCGGGTCAATTAACCATACTATCCGGGGAGGGGCGGGTTTATTGGAGTTCTGAGAGTTGATTGAAGATATTGGTTAACCCGCCCCTGCAGGAGATATCCTCTTTAGGTTTGACCGATGTTTTGGGGTTTCTTGCCGATTCCCAGTGCTGGCAATATTTGATATTTCAAGGCAATGCCTGCAGCTACAAATAAGGCAATAATCAGCGCCCCAATTCCTACGGGACTGGGAATCCAGAATATCGCCTCCAAATAGTTAACTTCTCCGGGTTTGAGCTTCCAAACTAACTGTTTTCCTTGCTGATAGCTTTCGGGAACCAGGGCACCGGCGACTGTTTCAATACTTTCGGCGCCCCAAGGCGTGTTCAAGCTAAAGTCTAGCTCCAAAAGTCCCCCCGGACTCAGCAGCAGACTGCCATTAGAAGAAAGCAGAGAAAGAGAGCGCAAATCTAATTCCAAACTCAACCGATTTCGCAGCATTAATAACAAATTATTCTGCTTGACACTAAGGTGAGATTCAAACTTCGGCAAATCGGTTTCTAGCGGACTTGCCGCCCGATATTTTGTGGTTGGTGCGATCGGATTGTAAAATTGGTTGAACTTGTCTTGCAACTCGGCTCCATTATTGAAAGGAATCCTCACTAGAACTTCTGTGGGGGAAACCCGTTTAGTTTTTCCGTCCAGCAACCTCACCCGGCTTTCTACGCTTTTCAACCATTCTGCAACAGTTTCGCTGCTGAAGCTCGTCAACCTTTCCCCTAGTTTAATGTGCTGCACGATTTCGCCGCGAGTTTGACTCTCAAAGTTGACCCCGACATCGTACTGAACGCATCCAGTCACTAGAGTTAAAAGGCAAAAAACCAAAGGTAAAAGAAAGAAAAAGTGCTTTTTCTTCTTCCCCGTTCCATCCTTGACATTTGGCTCTTTCATTATAAATTTTTCCCTATTTTTCCCTATTTGCATGAATTAGCAAAGCGTTGAATTGCCGACACTGTTTCTATGTTTGTTTAACTGGTTCCTAGGCTCTGCCTGGGAACCCATGTCCAGAGGCTTTGCCTCGCAAGCTTTCATCCAAATTCGAGGCAAAGCCTCATGATATGTATTACCAGGCAGAGCCTGGTAACGAGTAAAAACGCACTGAACTTATTGCCTCGAAGCTACACCCAACTGTTGAAACAGCATACTTGGCAAATAGGCTGCACCGCCTACCCATTCGGCTTCGCTGCTTAAATCTGCCAAATTTTTAAACGCTTCAAAAATGCTGCCTGCCACCATTGTATTCTTGACGCGACCCACAATTTTGCCTTTTTCTACTTTATAGCCTAAGTCCAAATTGACAGAAAATTCGCCAGCTAACTGATTGGACTGACCGGCACCTAAAACCTGCTCTACTATTAGACCTTCATCCATGCTAGCAATCAAGTCTTGAGTGGCGGTATTTCCTGGGGAAATGCAAAAGTTAGTCAAATCAGGGCCTGGGCGAGACAATCCGCCACGAAAACCATTGCCGGTTGATTGTACACCGGCGCGAGCGGCCCACCTGCGATCCCAATAAAATCCGGTGACAGTACCTTTGTCTATCAAGATTTTGCGGGTGGTGGGTGTACCTTCGTCGTCAAAGGGACAAGCAGAAGGGCCTAAAGTGGGGTCTTCAAAAAAGGTAAAGCGTTCGTCAAATAAGGTTTCGCCGATTTTGTCGGCTAGGGGAGAGGCTTTTTGAACTACTGCTTGGCCTGAAAGGATGGTATCAAAGAGGCCGCCGAGGGTGCTAGCGGCGGCTCTGGGGGTAAATAATACTGGGTAGGAACCGCTGGCGATGGTGGCTGAATCTTCGGCGAGGCGGTATTTTTCGAGGAGTGATTGGAGGATGCTGTTGGTGTCGAGGGGACGATCGCGCGCAACGTCGTAACTGTATGCTTGCATAAAGTCTTCTCCCTGTACCAAATTTCCTGAGAGCGAGCCGCTGACTATTTGGCTGCTTCTTTCGGCATACAAATCTTGCGTCGTGGCAATTTTTACTCTGCCGCTGCGGACGTGGAAGCCGACATCTACCATAATATCGGGATTGTAGGCGTGAACTTGTTCGATTAGGTTTTTGCCGTTTTCGACTAATTCAGCAGTTGTGGGCGGAGTGTAGGTGGTTTCCGGGCCTTTTAGGTGGAAGTTGGAGGCGAGTTCAAATTCTGCGGGATCGCCGATTTCGGCTGTTTGAATCGCTGCATCTACTAAATCGTCTATCCGCGTTAAATCGGTGGAACTAGCAAAACCGATTTTGCCGTGCGAAATCAGCCGGAGTGCGACGCCTTGCAGTGCTTTGGTTTGCAGGGATTTGAGGCGATTGTTTTCAAATTCGATAGGGGTGTCTTGACTCGATAGGTAGTATACTTCAGCAGCATCGGCGCGTTGAGATGCCAATTTTAAAATTTGGTCTACGGTTGAATCGCTCACAATAATCGCCTTTCTGGTTTTGTCTTTTTTTTATTTTAGCAATTATCGCTATTCAACTTCTGACTCCTGCCTCATGCTCGATAATTAATCCGTGTATCCGTGTCAAAATCACTGGTGGTATCTTCCTTATTCCTTCTTCCTAACCTCGGCTACATCCGCTACATCCGTTACACCCGTTAAACAATCCGTTGCCGAACTTCCTTCTCCTCTAATTGTAATTCACACTGTTTAAAAACATAGTTAACGGCTGCAAACAGTCGCTCTAAGTCCTGAATTGTATAGAAAAATTTATTTTGAGTAAACATTTCTAATTTCAGCTTGCCAAACTGCTACATTGCGCCATTATAAACAATACCAAAGATAGTTTGTTCTGGTTCATTGTTAAGTCGCTCCACGGCGATAATTTCTGCCAAACACTGCCCCCATCCTTCATCAAATGCGCTCTCTTTCTTGGCTTCAACTAATATGAAATAGGGCTTGTCCAAAACTACTGTGCCAAGGGGGGAGCGCTTCGCCAATATATAATCTGGAATTCCTGACAGATTCTCATTATAGACGAAGGTTTGGTGACTCCAGAGGAGAAAATTACTGCGATAATTTTTCCAAACTTCTTTTAATACAGGATAAATGATATTTTCACAAAGGGCGATTTCCGAGTTGTCAAATACTCCCTCATTGAAAATCAATTCTAATTCATTCCGAAAAACGTTGCTGACTGCAAATTCTGTTTCGAGAATGAAATTATCCCGTAGGCAATTAATTTGGAATTCTTTGGCGACCGCGCTGATACTTTTTTGCTAAAAGGCATTGCTTAACTTCTCTCAGTAGGGGTCAGGTGCGCCGAGGCGCACCCTAGAGATAAAGTTTGTGGGAATGAAAAAATGATTAATAACTAAAAAATAATCCGCCTAAAATTAGCCCGATCGCAATTAACGCCACCCAGATAAACCTATTATCTTTCGTATTAACCTGACTCAAATCTACAGGCTCTGGTACGACTGGCTTGGGTTTAGCGTACTTGATATCAGCGTTGGGATTGGCTTGAAAATTAATTGATTGATTTTCATCTAAAGCTGCCAAATCAGGGATTTTCACCATCCATTCAGGAGGGATAGTGAGTTTGGGAGCTTCGAGAATGAACAGCAAGCGCTTTGCTTGCTGGCGGGTTTCTTGGCGGGGATGGCGGGTGAGCGCACGGCAAAGCTCGATCGCCCTTTCTGTATTGCCAGAGGCTTCGTAGGCTGTCACTAGCCACATCTGCACCTCACCGCCCAACCGGGAATTTCGATCGACTAAACCGGTAGCTGTTTCTAAACTCTGCACAGCTTGAGCATACCGGCCACTCTCAAAAGCTACTTGCCCAGCTTGGTACTCAGTTTGAACAATTTCTAACTTTTCTGAAGTCACGAGCACCCACCCAATTCACAAATATTAATTCCCCAATCCCCCAAACGCTAGAATTCGCTGTTGTGTTGCGACATACCCGACTCATTGTCGCGTTTGGAACCCAGCAAGTCTAAATGATCTACCTTAATTACCGGCTTCGAGCGATTGGAACCGGTATTGCGGTCTTGCCAGCGATCGAACTTCAAAGAGCCTGTTACGCCAATTAGAGAGCCTTTGCGAACGTAGTCAGCAGCAATCTGCGCTGTTTTGCCCCAGATTTCCAGATTGAACCAGTCTGGTTGATCGCTGTTCTTGGTTCTGCGATTCACTGCCAGGGTCAAACTACACTTAACTGTACCCGACTCAAAATACTTCACGTCCGGGTCGCCGCCGACGCGGCCTACTAAAGTCACAACATTAAGACTCATAAACTTTTTTGGGAATGTGGTCGATCGGTGATGTAGTTAAACAGTCCACACGCGCATTAGCCTCCAAACCGAACTTGGAACAACGCTTGTGAGGCTTCATCCTGATTGTACACCCAGTTAGCAGAACATATTGATAGTGGATGATTGGCGAGTCTGCGCTCAACCTGAGCTCGACAATGTACATTTCTGACTAGACTCAGGATGAAAAACGTAATAGAATCCACCTCGGTTACACTTTTGTAACAACATTATTGCACACAATAGTATTTTAGTTTTTGGGGGGGGTACGAATCAGTGGGTCTTCTCAATCGATTTTCGTTATCTAGAGATATGGGTATCGACCTCGGTACTGCTAACACGCTCGTTTATGTATCGGGCAAAGGTATTGTTCTGCAGGAACCTTCTGTAGTGGCGATCGACCAAGATTTAAAAATACCGCTGGCTGTTGGAGAAGAAGCAAAAAAAATGCTCGGCCGCACGCCAGGGAATGTCATAGCACTGCGCCCGCTTCGCGACGGGGTAATTGCAGACTTCGATACGGCGGAACTAATGCTCAAGACTTTTATCCGCAGAGTTCACGAAGGCCGAAGCTTAGTTTCGCCGCGGATAATTATTGGCATCCCCAGTGGTGTCACCGGAGTAGAGAGGCGTGCTGTCATTGAGGCGGCGACTCAGGCCGGTGCTAGAGAAGTACGGTTAATTGATGAACCCATCGCTGCGGCGATCGGGGCTGGACTGCCTGTTGCTGAGGCGACTGGCAATATGATTATAGATATAGGTGGAGGTACGACGGAAGTTGCGGTTTTGAGTTTGCAAGGTACGGTGATCAGTGAGTCTGTGCGGGTAGCCGGCGACGAACTCAATGAGGCGATCGTCCAATACATGAAAAAAGTTCACAATTTGGTCATCGGCGAACGCACTGCTGAAGAAATTAAGATTCAGGTTGGTTCTGCATATCCAACTCCAGAGGATGACGATGTAATGATGGAAGTGCGGGGCTTGCACTTACTGTCGGGTTTGCCGCGAACTGTTACTATCAAAGGCCCAGAAATTCGCGAAAGTATGTCGGAACCGCTTTCAGTAATTGTGGAAGCTGTCAAGCGTACTTTGGAACGCACCCCGCCGGAATTAGCAGCAGATATTATTGACAGGGGAATTATGCTCGCTGGTGGTGGCGCGCTGATGAAAGGTTTAGATACTCTGATCAGTCACGAAACAGGAATTGTCACTCACGTGGCAGCCGATCCGCTGTGCTGCGTGGTTTTGGGAACTGGTAGAGTATTGGAAAACAAACAGTTGGAACGGGTTTTCAGCGGGCAGTCGTCGCGTAATATGTAGTTAAAAAATTTGGGATTGTGGATTTAGAAATACGGCTGCAATCTCAAATCTAAAATCCTGACTTAACAATTTTAGATTAGTGAAATTATGCTAAAAAATACATTCCGAAAGTGGTGGGATCTGCGACTGCCAATTGCTGTTTTAGGTTTAGCTGTAACTGCCGCTTGGGGAGTTCGGCAAACACAAGGTGCGGCAGTATTTGAAGTTTACAATTGGGTGACTCGTCCGTTTCACGCCAACGGTTCTGGGCAAGAGGAACTCATCTCGGCGCGCACTCAAGAATTGCAAGCGCAGGTATTAGAATTAGAAAATCAAAATCAGAAGCTAAAAGAGCTTTTAGGTTACGTTTCGGCTAAGAAACCAGCAGGGATTGTAGCTCCTATTGTCGGTCGCAGCGCCGACCACTGGTGGCAGCAAGTAACCTTGGGGCGCGGCAGTAAGGATGGCATCAAAACAGATTTTACGGTGATGGGCCCCGGCGGTTTAGTAGGCAGGGTTGTCAGCGTTACTCCTAATACTAGCTTGGTGCTGTTAATCAGCGACGCTACAAGTCAATTGGGTGTGGGAATTACCCGCAGTCGCCACATGGGTTTTATGCGCGGGAAAGGCGGAAATCAGGCTGTGATGGAGTTTTTTGAGAATGTTCCCAATGTCAAGCCTGGGGATGTGGTTTCAACTTCTTCTTACAGTCAGTTGTTCCCTCCTGGTTTGCCTGTGGGAAAAGTGGTTTCGGTGGATATGAATAAAACTCCGGCTCCTGAAGCTGTGGTTGAGTTTTCTGCACCGATGAATGCTCTGGAGTGGGCTGTGGTTTACCCGCACTCTAAGCAAGCCGAACCGAAGGATTCGCCGAGTCAATCTTCAGCAGCATCTGACGGAGCACAGCAACAATGAAAGCTTTATCTCGGATGTCTTCGCGAGCGCGCCCATTTCTCAACTTCGCAGTTACATTTCTATCTGTGATGCTGTGCATACTGATATTGCCCACTCGGATGCCGGGAATGGAATTGCTGGGAATTGGACCGAACTGGCTGTTAATTTGGTTGGTAGCTTGGAGTATTAAGCGGAAACGTACAGTTTGGGGAGCTGCTAGCATGGGCTTGGTTTTGGGGTTTCTTCAAGATGCGATGACGGCTCCTCATCCCAGCCACGCTGTGAGTCTAGTTGTTGTAGGAGTCTTAACAGTTGTTTTGCAGAAAACCTGGTCGATTCCGGCAGATATTGTTGAGAGAGATCCGATTCCGATCGCGTTAATTGTGTTTGGGATGGCGGTGGTAGCGGAAACGGTGATGGGACTGCAATTTTTTTCTATGGGCGATCGGGCTTTACTGGAAATTTGGAGCTATCACCAGCGAGTGGCTTTGTGTTCTGCTATTCTTAGCAGTCTTTGGGCTCCGGTGATTTATTTTCCGCTCAATCGCTTGTGGGAAATGACCAGGAATGTAGAAAAACCTTAGTCATTACTCATTAGTCATTAGTCATTAGTCATCATTCATCAGTTAACAGTCAACAGTTAACTGTAGTCATTCTACTATTAGTTGTTGGCCGGAACCTAATAAGTGATGAACGGCAATAATCAAGTCGCTGAGAATTAAATTAGGCTGATGCTTTTGCAGTTGATAGCGGCTGCGAATTCCGCAGGTAACGGCAATTGTAGGTATTCCCAATGCTTTTCCTGCGAGGATGTCTGCTTCTGTATCTCCGATCATCCAAGCCGAACCCAGCGATGACTCAAATTCTTCTGCCACTTCAGCCAACAATTCAGTTTTTAAGGCTGTATAGTTGTGATATGCGGCATCCGCCATCTGAGTTCCGCGAATGCTGGTAAACAGTCTGGCTAAACCGTAATTTTGTAGCAGTTGAACGGCTTGATTTCTCGGCCGCAGGGTGACTAAAATCAGCCGCACGCCGCGGGAGTGCAGAAGTCCGATCGCCCATTGCACTCCCGGCTGGATGCGATCTAAGTGCAACAAGTCTGGCTGATTGACAATTTGACTGACGCATCCGAGAAAAACGTGAATTTCTTCTCCCGACAAGCCGGAACTTTGGGCTATTTCAGCATCGGGTACGCGGTTTTGTTTCATTTGCCAAAACTGCTGTTTGCTGAGGATTTGAAGGTTGAGGTTGATTCCCCGATCGAGATAAGCTGCTTGAGTATCGGCCAATCCCTGTTGATAGGTGGCATAGTAGCGATCGGACACATCGACTATGGGCCCGTCTAAATCGCAAAATACCGTCATCCGGGGGGACGACTCAGCCTCTGATGGTAGCTTGTACTGAAGGTTTTCGGAGTCTTGGGCGACAGCAGTTAACATAAAACGTTAAGTAAATCTAGGGAGTTAGACATTTCTTGACTGTAGCAAAAAATGTATAAGTTATAATACATAAATTTTAATGCTTTTATTAAAAAAACCTATGAATTTTTTGAGGATGGGGTTCAATAAAGGCGATCGAGCCTGTGCGTGGATAAATTCAAGGGAAAAAGTGATTTTTGTGGCTGTTAATATGTGCTTTAGCCATTAAAGTTTAGAATTAAGTTTTTAGTCTTGTGTAATTTACCCATGCTCAAACAAAGCGATTTTGTTAGGAATTCGGACACTAATCGAGTAGAGGTGCTGTCCGAAGCACTGCCTTACATTCAACACTTTGCCGGTCGCACCATAGTGGTCAAATATGGCGGTGCGGCGATGAAAGATAGCAATCTTAAAGACAAGGTGGTTCGAGATATTGTGCTGCTAGCTTGCGTGGGCATGCGTCCGGTTGTGGTTCACGGCGGCGGCCCGGAAATTAATATTTGGCTGGAAAAACTGGGAATTGAGCCGCAATTCAAGGATGGTTTGAGAGTGACTGATGCGGCGACAATGGAAGTTGTAGAAATGGTTTTGGTGGGGAAAGTAAATAAGGAAATTGTTTCCTTAATCAACCAAGCTGGTGGCAAAGCAGTGGGATTGTGTGGCAAGGATGCCAATCTGATTCAAGCTCGTCCAGATGGCCGCGAGGGAATTGGGTTTGTGGGTGAAGTCAGCGGCGTGAAAATCCAGATTTTGGAGTCTTTGGTGAACAGCGGTTATATTCCGGTGGTGTCGAGCGTGGCAGCCGATGAAAACGGTCAATCTTACAACATTAATGCTGACACGGTGGCTGGAGAAATTGCGGCTGGTTTGGGAGCGGAAAAGTTGATTTTGATGACTGATACTGCGGGAATTTTAGAGGATTATCACAAGCCGGATAGTCTGATTGCTAAGTTAGATATTCAAGAAGCAAGAGAGTTGGTTGAGTCGGGAGTTGTCTCTGGGGGGATGATTCCGAAAGTTAATTGTTGTGTGCGGAGTTTGGCTCAGGGTGTGAAGGGTGCTCACATTATTGACGGCCGAATTCCTCATGCTTTGCTGCAAGAAATATTTACGGATGCGGGGATTGGGTCGATGATTGTGGCTTCTGAGTTTAGCAGCGCGAACTTAAGGCCTAAGTAATGGGTAAATCCTAGCGTGGGGAGGGCGGGTGCGTGAAAGGTGTAAACTCGCTGCGATTGCGTATATCCTAACTAAACCTGCCCCTAAAAACCTTGAGAAGGTACTTCTGGGAAATTAGTTCAACTAATTCTAACCGTTGTTGAATTTCAGCTTTTCTTAAACTATGAGCAAACACTTTAGAGTTTTGGATTCTGTTGCAATTCTCAAGCCGATTTCAAATACGCGATTAGCGCCAGTGGAACCAGAATACGCATCTATTTCTAGTTTGCCAGTTGGACTTGTGGGAACTATTGTTGAAGTGTATGATACGGGAAAGGAATGTCAGTATTTAGTGGAGTTTGCTGATAGTCAAAGGAGTGAATATGCTATGGCTATGTTGAAAGCTAATGAAATTTTAGTTCTGCAATATGAACTTGCAGTTGCTTAGTAATTGGAGTTTAGACTAAACAATGGTAGCAGCTAAAAGTAGCTGCCTTTTACTAGAAGGCAAACTGTTACTCAACAACTCAAGAGGTAGAAGATTAAACAGCTAATTTTGAAGATTTTTTGCGTTGAGAAACCCGTTTTTTAACAGTGGGATAGTACGGTGCTTTAGTACGTGCCTTTCCTTTTTCTCAACCAGGGGATTTTCCCCTATGTTTAGGCAGTTGAGCCGGAGTACCAATATCAACTAAAATCGACAACATTGATTGGGCAACACGTCCAGGAGTTAAATTGATACGCTTCAGATTGTCAAGGCAGTCGATTCTCGACCACTAAGTCCTTAGCCAGCCAGAGTTGCCAACTCATCAACGGCATTAAATCGCTCCACCGCTCTGATTGTTCGGGAGTTCTTAAGTTAGGTAATGTCCAATGTAATCGTTGCTTAGCAAATCTATAGCGATCGCAAATCATTCGTAAATTACTGGAGTTTAGACTAAAGAGTACGATCGCCCTCAAGCAAAAGTGATCTCCCCACAGCACAATCGAAGGGATGAGAGAACCAACAACAGGCAAAAAAATACCGGGT
>NZ_JAUBOY010000108.1:0-3960 GCF_036700465.1 Microcoleus sp. T3_A4
TGATGCTCAGCAAGCTTCGAGCTAAGCGGAAAAAATCTAAGGTGGAATTAGCAGACGTTGAAGCGCTCCTCGAACTGCTTGACTAAAGCTGAGGTGACAAAACTTTACCCGCTACTCTTGACAAGGTGGCTGCGATACTGCGATCGTAAGTAATTAAGGAAGATTGACGCGCGGTAGCCCAGTGTCTCACCACTGAACTAACCACGAACTTCCCCAACCGTTGTCCTATAACGCTTGGAGCCTAACTATAATGCCATATTCAGCCGATTGCCTTGACGGGCGATCGCAATTATTCACGTTTGACGTGAGGTTTTGCCATGAGTGAACCCATCGTCAATCGTCGTCGCATCGACCACTTGAAAGCACACGCTTACAGCCTGGGATTAACTAACGACGACGCCAAAAAATTTGGCAAACTTTCCAAAACTTCCACTTGGGAAGCTGTTTGCGAGGCTTACTGTGTTGATTGCCCTGGTCATAAAAGTGAGTACGTGGATTCATGCCAATGTGTCGAGCGTATCATTTATCCTTCTGTAGACACTGTAGACACTGAATCGCCTGACACAAGCGGATGGATTAATGATGGTTCATCCCCGGTGTGCAGCTTCACTCCCCAAAATTCCACCAATTTTTTTGATTGGGTTGACCTCTCCCAACTCATCGCGCTCGCGCTCGCATCTGCGGGAATCTTTTTGCTGGCAATGAGTCTTTGGCGACAAATCAACCCACTTAATCTACTGCCTCCTGTCAAAGTCAACATTCAAATTGGAGCAAAATAATGGGAACAATGACTCGACTGTTTGGCGGCGAAAGTAGTGATGCTATCAGCAGTAAGTCTGACAAGCTGACTGCCCCTACAGATGCAAGCGTAATTACACCCCTTAACCCCGGTACATTTGCCAGCATCCGCACCTCGCCCGTGGTTGACGCTCCTCGGTATTTTGACAAGGAAGAAGCTGACAAGCTGAAGGAGTTAGCAAAAGAAAAAACCGAGGGCGCTCGTCACGCAAAAAAAGCCTATAAATCGCTGGGACAGATTGAAGAGGCGGATGCAAAGGTACATAAAGCCCACAGGAAATACGAGGGAGCGGTAGCCACAAACGAACTCACTAAGAAAAAAGCTGATGTGGGTTTGGCTAAGACTTTGCATGGCTTGCGCCCTGGATATGCCCGCTTAGGTGTCGGCTTGGAGAAGGCAGAAACTCGTGCTGCTGAACGGATTGAAGCCATCAAAGCTAAATTACTGGGAGGTACGGAGCAATGATAAAAGCGATCGCACTCGGTGACAGCTTCTTGCTGACTGCGATCGCCTCCAGCTTTCTTTGCTGGCTGGCATCGCTCCATCATTCCCTACTGCTGTTTGTACAAGCATTATTTGCACTCAAACTCATCATCAGCGCTAGCGCTTGGTTACTCGATGACGCAATCATTGCCATTCTGAAAATCAATTTACTGCAATTTAGGTTCAGGCTGATTGCCAGCACAATCGGGGCTTTAGTAGGCGCGGGGGTGATGTTATGTCGCTCCTGAAGGTATCTGTCCTTTCTCTCTCTGGACTGACTCTCTGGCTGGCTCCGCCGTTCATTTTTTCCCGCAAGGTTCCTCTGCATAATTTCATGCAAGGTGTTGCCCTGGTGTCTGGTTTCGCGTGTTGCTTTGAAGGTCGGCGGTGCGCTCTGAAGGTTGCTAAAGCTGAGGAATTTGAAGCAATGAAAGAGCGGGCTATTGATGCCGATGTGGCTGATGAGCTTAGCACTTCGATCTACGTGGCTGAGCAACAACGACGCAAGGAAGCGGAAGCTATTCTTGCAGCTTCCGGCGAGGAAGTGGAAGCCGCTCGGGAAGCTCTGGAAGCGGTATACAGCAACGACTTACAGCCTGAAACTTCCGCTACCACTTCCGATGATGAAGCTAGTGATTTACAACTGTGGTGGAAAGTGGAAGCGGCACAGACTCAAGGTAAAACTGCGACCTGGATTATAGAAAATATCCTGGGCAAGAAGGGGCGTAAATTCTCTGAAGGCAAAAAGCAGCTTGAGGAATTAGTTAACAAATTTGGTAACCAGGAAATATGAGAACGTGGGCCGGGGGGACAGCTCTTGTGGCCCGCCCTCCCGGCCGCGATTTGCCCGCTCGCTTGCTCAACTTGCAACCGGGTTGAGTGATACCCGGTAAACTCCCCAAAAAAACAACACTTATGGTATAGTGTGCAATTTCAAAATTGAGGCTCTGTAAATAGAAGCGTCAAAATGTGCTCACTACAGCGTTAGAATTCAATGAAGTGTAAGCACCAGCCTCCTACAAAGTCAATATTTTCTCTTTGACCTAAAGCAGGTTCCACTTCGTTGTGCTTAAATCTTTTGTAACCAACTATCTACGCCAAAAAACCGCTGCGTCTATTGGAACCAGAACAGCGGCTTTTTGGGTTCAATCCACATCACACTCGCTTAGGGCGAGCAATGACTTATGACCTATTCCAAAGGACTCGTAAACCCTTCAGAACGTGCTATGACTCATTCTACAGCTATTCCTGGGCAATTTTACCCCTTCACTCCTTCTATGGCTAAGAAACTGAGAGAGGCTAACTTATCGGCTGCTGAGTGGCGCTTCTGGTGTTACCTCACAGAGCATGACCCCTGGGGCGACCGCTACAAAGAATTAGACCCACTCGACATCATGAGAGAGTGTGGCATGAGCAAAGCTACTTACTATAGGGCAAAAGCCAAACTTCAAGAACTGGGGCTATTTGATTTCCAAGAAAGTAAAGTCAGCTTTAGGAATTTAACGGGAATCTCAAAGATAAAGCAGGTGTCTCAGAAATCTGATTCCTGTCTCATGGTTGAGGATACCAGTCTCAAAATTGAGACTGAAACCTTAGTGTTGAGACAAGAACCGCAAGAAAGAGAAAAACAAACTCTGGAACCCGCTCCCAGTAAGGATTCTAAAATCTCTCAGACTCTTCAGACTTATTCAGACTTATTAAAGACTCTCTCAGAAGGAATGAGAGAGAGTTTTGAAAAGTTTTGTAAAAAGAAAATACAAGAGTCGCCTTTTCCAATAGCTAGCAACAATGCTTGGTTGAACAAGCATGGAGCTGAGTATTTGCAGGAATTCAAAGAGATGTACTCGGAAGCCTTGGTTAATCCAGAGGTAACTACCCCAAAATCCGAGGTTCTCAGACCAGAACTTCTTACTCTGCAAATAATGTATCCACAGACCTGGGAAAAAGCGGCAGCTTATTATGGATACATTCTCCCGAATTCTCCGACGGTAGAAATTAATGCTGATACCTCTAAGGCTGAACCGCCTGACACAGTGGATTGGTAGATAATTAGCGGTTACATATACTGGTTGCAGAACGCTTTAGGTAACTTCTACCAGTTTCAGGTGTTAGGTATTTATAAGGGAAGTTATGCAGAGTAAACCTTGCCCTGCAACCTTGCTGTAACGGTTTCAGGCTCTAGGTTGGGAAATATGTGTTTCCCCGCGTAAACCTCTAGCGGGATTTTTACGACTGGCCGCCACTGTCTTTTTCGCAGTCACAGGTGGAAAATCGGCCATCGGAAAAATAGCCGCCACGCAGTCCGCAAGGACACCAAAAAGTCGTGTGTCACGCGGTTGACACTAATTGGCGTTACTGCTATAGTAAGTGAAACGCCTGACACAAGCGATTCATTTACTATGCCCAACCCTAAAGGACACGAAGACTCAATCAAAGATTCTCGCTTTAAAGCTGCTTGGCAGAGTGGCCCGACTCGCACCATCCGAGTTCCGATCGCCCTGGCTGATGCTACTCTCAACTATGCCCGACAACTTGACCAAGGAATCGAACCGCGTGACACAGCTAATACACTTCCCAAAAGACTAACACCTGACGCGGCAATGATGCTCAGCAAGCTTCGAGCTAAGCGGAAAAAATCTAAGGTGGAATTAGCAGACGTTGAAGCGCTCCTCGAACTG
>NZ_JAUBOY010000109.1:0-3925 GCF_036700465.1 Microcoleus sp. T3_A4
ATTAGCTCCGAGTTGTGCTTACTTGAACGGGTTAATTGGAAATCAGGGAAAAACTTCATAAGTATAATTACTCACTGTTTTCATTGACATGCTCCCAATTCGCCTCAACTGTGCTCGATAAATTAGCAAATCAGCCCGCCGTTCTTCTAAACAAGATAACCCCCCAGCTTCGGCAATTTCTACAGAGCCTTCCAACGTAACTAACTCTGACACCAGCAGCGGTTCTTGGACTTGGTTGAACAGCGCCAGGGGAAGAGCGCCGACGGGGATTTTACCGAGGTGAGTAAACTCATAAGAGCGATCGCCCGACGACTCTAGCAATCCTTTGAGTTCCCACCGAAAGTTTACCAAGTCTTTGGGAATCGATCGCTTTTGAACCCCGTACTCTTTCCACAGCACTTTCAACTGTTCCAATTCCTCTTCCTTGAGTTCGATGTTGAAATTATCGTAGAGGGGAAGCGATGGGAAAGCTTTGGCTTTAATCCGCTGTGACACGGGCTTGCAAGTTTCCCCGGTGTGCGCGAAGTGATGTTCTTTCACTGACCCCTTTTTTGCTGTCAATCCGCCACCGCAGTAGAGGCAAGCGAGGTTAGTTTTTCCGCGCACAACTTCATCAATGCTCATCAGTTCACCACTGAGAGCAACACCAAATTTTAGCCACATTGTCTGTCAATTCTCCTTTGAGCAGGTTTGTAGATGCACCCGCTCCACACGATCGAGAATGGTAACAAATCCAGGGGGTGAGGGCTCCTGCCTTGGGAAAGAAAGCGATCGGCATTCGATGCTCTTGATGCGCGACTGTCAATCTAAAATCTAAAATCTAAAATCTAAAATTGCTCGTCACCAGTCGGGAATTTCTTGGGCAGCGTCGTCGGATTGGTCTTGTGGCAGTTGCTCTCTCGGTAACGGCACAGCGGGCAATTCATCCTGTACGCGGGGAAATACCTCTTCCCCGCGTAGGAAAGCATGGAAAGACTCGCCATCGCTCCTTTGACTTGATCCGGCTTCACTTCTAAGTAGCGCTGTAACTGTTCGAGGTTGCTGTGACCACTGATTTCTTGAATAATCCGCAGCGGGATTCCGGCGTTGCTCATCGCTCGTCAGGGCGCTGCGACGGAAGCTGTGGGTGGATGCTCCCTCGATGCCGGCGCGATCGAACGCTTCTCTCAAAATCCGATCCGCTGAGTTGGTGTGCAGATGCTTCCAATGATGCTTGGGGTAGCGGCCGGGAAATAAGTAAATCTGACCCGCGTTGGGTTTCCAAGATGTCAGGAGCGATCGCAAATCCTCTATCACTGGAATTGTTCGGGTTTGGAGTTTTCCTTTGGTGTTGGCTTTGCGGAAGTTAATCGTAGAACGGACGGTGCCAGAGTTTGTGTAGATATCCTTGACCATTAACGAACAAGCTTCGGCAATCCGACAAGCGGTGTAGAGACAAACTCCGAACAGCGTGCGATCGCGTGAGGTTTGCAAACCTTTGTCAAACAGCAGTTCAATTTCCTGTTGCGTAAGGATTTGGCTTGTCCGTGTCCCTCTATTTCCATCAGGAGTGTATACCGACCCAACACATGAGAGTTTGCCGCAAATACTACATTGCTGCATCCGTCGGGGGTATTTCTTAATGTGGCGGGTGAACGAGGTCAAGGGTTTTGTTCGGGCGATCGCTCCGGGGGTTTGATATGTTTGGTTAATGATACAAGCGCTGGGGTTGATAGGAATAAATATGTCTTTGCACCGCTTTTTCGGGTCAATATTTAGTTGGGCGGTATGCAATAGTGGTGGGAATAACATATATAGCCCCTGCCTATTTACTATCCCCAAAACGCTCGCACCCAATATGCACCTGCCACTCCACTACTCTGGTAGATTCTGCTAACATACCATCCAGGGCGCGGGGACTGCTGTTAACAATCTTTTGAGCTTCTTCCACATTTTCTGCCTGAATCACCCAAAGCCCTGTTCCATCAAGGGGAAAAACGGGCCACAACACAGTAGTATTCCTTTCTCCTGTTGCTGGCGAAACCAAGCTAGTTGATTAGGGTCGTGTTCTGGGTGAGCGTTTTTGTAGTCGTAATACTCTGGAATGGTTGCTACAACTACGGCAAAAAGTTTAGACATAATGCTTTGCCCAAACTGATAAAGTTCAAATCAAAAATAGCATAATGCTCCAATTAGTTTTGGTCGCACCCGCAGTTTTGTCATTTTTGAGTAAGGGTTGAAGCCCAGCTATGCAATGCCTAATTCGGTCTTTTACTGATGCACAATTAGATATCCGCGTGTCTTTTTAGAAGCTGAATCAGTAGTATTCATCGCTTTCCAAAGATGTTCAGTAGAAGTCCATACAGGCGGATATTTATAACTGGCTACGTCTTCAATCAAAAACCGATCGCTTTGTTCGTGATAGGCAGCGAGGGGGGAAATATGCCCGCTTTTACCCTGACCCAAAACAGAGCGTTGGTAGTTCACGATTATATAGTCGCCAGAACGGGCAAGGTTAGCTTTAGCTTGGCTGCGAAATTGGTTAAGTGTTGTCTCTGACGCATAATAGACCTCAACTTTGACGTTGTGACTTCTGAGCAAAGCCGCTAATTCATCAAGAGTCATCCCCGAAAAAGTGACGGCATAAGAAGAGCGGATGCTCTGGGTTTGACCGTCAAAAAAGGTGTCTTGGTTCAGGGTGCGATATCCCTGTTTTTTGGTGCCGAGTGCATTCAGAACCATCACACTACTAGCCACACCACAATAGGCGGGACGTTTTTGGGTTTCAATGTGGGTGCTAAGCAGTGGAAAATCCTGTTTGCTCTTGCTTTGGTTCAGTAGTTGTCGTCCTTCCGGTGATTCTAGAGAAACTAAAGTTTTGGGAAGTGGTAGTCGATTAACAGAAGGTGGCGAGAAGAGTTTCCAGGTGAAAACGCTTAAACCTGTGCCGAAGATTAGTAGAATACCCCCTCCAGCTTTTATTAGTCGCCCTCGCCATCGGTGATTGCCAGCCGTTGGATTTAAGTCCATATCTTCATCTCTCCCAAGAACAGTTGTGTGAAAAAAATCTTAGTCAGAATTTTTCGTTGAATAATTAAACATTACACCGTCTAAACCTTGTTATCTGGTTAGTAGCTCTGGTAACTATCGCCTTTGCTTTGGACACCATTATAGCAAGTCTTTTCATGGTTACATTTTCATTATAATTAAGGAAAACTATCATTGTTATCAAGCTGTCTAAAAAACAGGGATTCTGTAATAGAATTTTGAAATCTATGCCTGGGAGCAAGATTGCATCATGCCGCCAATACCCACAGTCACAGTCAAGTCAGGATACAAACCACAATCTATAGATACCAGCATTGAAGCTGACGTGCTGATGTTTCAGCTATTGCGACAGTTAACGCCCCAACAAAAAGTACAACGGACTTGCGCTTTCAATCAATCGGTGCGGAGGTTGGCAATATCTTGAATAAAGAACCAGTATCGTATCCGCTCAATAAATCGGGGTAACAGCAAAAAAAGAAGGTTCACAATCTAGGCACAGCATGGTAGAATCTGACGTATTATTAATCATAAAATCAAGGATGTCATAGTCTTTTTTAGCCACTAAAGTCACAATTAACCGTGGGTTTATACGACCCTTACTACAAGAATCAACGAGCAATAATTCAGAGCCTTTATATTTTTTTGAATTTCATCAATCAGACCAGGACTCACCCAGAGAATAAACCGAAGATTGTTGACGAATAATCGTCCCTAGAGATGGAATATTTCCCAGGTAAGAAATACGGTCGTGCATATATTCAAAAAAGCTAATTCCTAATTTGCGGGTAGTCGCCACTAGAGACATGAAAACATCCATCGCCTTAGAGGATGTTTGAAAAGTCCAAGTAAGTCAAAAATCATGCAAGCCGTCGAACCATGATACGGATCATGGCGATAT
>NZ_JAUBOY010000001.1:0-2825 GCF_036700465.1 Microcoleus sp. T3_A4
TTGCACTTTACCCTCGCTCTCGCGAGCGCATAACCCAGGCTACGTCAAGTGCCATCGATATATTCAGCAAGCCCTAACTAAAAGTACGATCGCACTCTTCATCCGCGTTCATCTGCGTCAATCTGCCTTCATCAGCGGTTCCAAAAAAAATAAGGTGAGCAAAGCCCACCCTACTATCTTACTAAAAATGATTAAACCTTCGCTTCATTCTTCACCAGATTACCCCAACCCAAATCCTTCAGCGAATTATTCCGGCGCAGCGGACGAGTCACCAACTCCAAAATATCCCGCGCATTACCAAAGCCGTGAATTTGAGCAAAAGTAAACTCAACAGACCACTTAGTATTAATTCCCCGCGCTTCCAAAGGATTAGCGTGAGCCATACCAGTAATCACCAAATCAATATTCTGCTCGTAAATCCGCTGAAGCTGATTGTAATTGTCTGGTTTTTCCACAATCCGAGGAGTAGGAACTCCCATCTCGTGACAAGTCTTTTCTAACAAAGCCAATTCGGCTGCTTGATAGCGCTTGTCCATGTAAGGAATGCCGATTTCCGGGCAAGTCATGCCGCAGCGAATCAAGAAACGTGCTAAAGAAATCTCTAGCAAATTGTCGCCCATAAAGAAGACAGATTTACCGCGAATTATTTGCAGGTAATCTTCCAAACCTGCCCAGATTTGCGCTTCTCTTTCGTCCAAACCTTTTGGTTCAATTCCCAACACTGAGCAAATCTTTTCAATCCAAGCGCGAGTTCCGTCAGGGCCGATCGGGAATGGCGCACCAATTAGCTTACACTTGCGGCGGCGCATCAACGTAGAAGCAGTACGCGACAAGAACGGATTCATGCCCGATACATAATAACCTTCTTCCAAGACTGGCAATTCAGTGTAGCGCTTGGAAGGAAGCCAACCGGAAACTTTGATTCCTTGCTTCTTCAATTCTAGAGTTAGCTGAGTAACAACCGGATCGGGCAAAGAACCAAAAAGTACCAGCGGTGTGTGCTTGACATATTCCGATTCATCTGCTGCAACTTCCTCTTTTTTCTTGCCGAAATTCAGCAGTTGAGAGATAGCATTGCGTTCTTGTTTCTGAGATTCCATCACGGGCGCTTTCTCAGGACATTTAGCAGCCATCGCTGCTAAAACGGTATCTTCCCCTTGAGTAAAAGCGTAATCCAAGCCGTTAGCGCGCGCTGTGACGATGGGAATGCCAATTTCTGCTTCGAGTTTCGGTGCTAACCCTTCCAAATCCATTTTGATGATTTCGGTGGTGCAAGTGCCGATCCAGACAATTACGCTGGGGTTACGATCGCGCTTAATTTGCAAGCACAGCCGCTTCAACTCATCATAATCGTTTAATTGAGCGGAAATATCGCCCTCTTCCAACTCAGCCATCGCATAGCGAGGCTCAGCAAAAATCATCACGCCCATTGCATTTTGCAAGAAATAGCCGCAAGTCTTGGTACCGATGACCAAGAAAAAACTATCTTCAATTTTTTGATAAAGCCAAGCTACGCAGCTAATCGGACAAAAAGTGTGATAATTGCCTGTTTCGCATTCAAAGTTTAAAGCTTCCGGTTCATTAGTAGTAATAGCAGTCATATCTCAAATCTTCTCCCTTTAAATTGTTTTTAGTCTGAAACAGGACAGGCTCGCTAAGCGAGGAAATACCTGATTTTTTGCGATCGCCTCGTTGCTCTCGCGGACGAGAGAAATAGGTTTTTTTCCTCTCGAACGCGAACAGGCGCAGCGGCGAGAAAACACCTGTGAAAGTGCGATCGCGACGCACAGCGAACAATAAATAGAAATACCTATTTTTGGGCTAATTCCTGTGAAAAATAGATGCAACCACTCAATATTTCCGCAGCAGCCGCAGCATCCCAAATTCTGGCTAAAAAATTCTGCGCGAGGGCATACAATC
Source organism: Microcoleus sp. T3_A4 (assembly GCF_036700465.1). Taxonomy (NCBI): domain Bacteria; kingdom Bacillati; phylum Cyanobacteriota; class Cyanophyceae; order Oscillatoriales; family Microcoleaceae; genus Microcoleus; species Microcoleus sp. T3_A4. Next base: position 1,921 of record NZ_JAUBOY010000001.1, read on the forward strand.
CCTCACAGCAGGGATTTAGTTTACTTCACATCGCTAAGGCAAAAAGCCTTTTGGCAGTTGTGAGTTTGAGCTAATTAAAAATTAACAACTCGCAACTCACAACTCACAAATAGAGCGGGAAACTTCAAGACTAGAAGAGATGCGGGCGATCGCAACAACCTCACTTAAAATCAGATAAAAAGCCGGAAATTTCTTCATCCTCATCGTCGGAATCCAAATCGCCGAGACCTAGAGCATCTAAATCATCTTCGTCAGGATCTCCGGTAGTTGCTTCCCCCAGATCGTCAAGTCCGAGATCGTCGAGGTCATCCTCATCAGATACAGAGAAATCGTCAATACCGTCATCGTCCAAGTCGCCCAGATCCATATCTAGGTCATCTGAGGTCGCTGTCCCAAAAGGATCGGGTATTTCTTCGGCGACAAACTCTGCATCTTCTTCCCCAAACGGATCGGAAATCCCCGCTTCGAGATCTCCAGAGGTCAAAGTCCCAAATTGTGAGGCTTCATCTTCCTCGTCATCGCCGAGATCGAGACCGCCCAAAGCCAAGGCTTCATCTTCCTCGTCATCGCCGAGGTCGAGACCGCCCAAAGCCGAGGCTTCATCTTCCTCGTCATCGCCGAGGTCGAGACCGCCCAAAGCCAAAGCTTCTTCTTCCTCATCGTCGCCCATATCAAAGTCAGATACGGCGTCTTCCTCATCGTCGCCCATATCAAAGTCAGATACGGCGTCTTCCTCATCGTCGCCCATATCAAAGTCAGATACGGCGTCTTCCTCATCGTCTTCGAGACCGAGACCGTCCAAAGCCGAGGCTTCTTCCTCGTCATCGCCCATGTCGAAGTCGGAGACCGCTTCTTCCTCGTCATCGTCCATGTCGAAGTCGGAGACCGCTTCTTCCTCGTCATCG